>DASZFO010000371.1 GCA_035939775.1 Pirellulales bacterium
CGCCGCTTCGGCATGGCTGGCGGGGAAATACCGCTTTGCCTGCGGCGCGGGGGCAAATGGCCGATCGTTCAATCCAAAAAAGTCTTCGTACATCGCCTGAATTCTCTTGGTCCGCTCCACTCGCCGGTCCATGCGTTTCGCTGACCGTCGGCCGCGACAATGTTGCACTTACCTATGGTCGGCGCGCACCGGCATTCGACTCCATCTTGGCCTCGGCGGCAGCCTTATTTCCCTACCAGACCGCGCAGCTTCACTATGCCATCAACTAATCCTGAAAATGGATCGGCCGCCAAATGTCGCGCGAGTGGAAAGTCGGACAATGCCAGCACGACGAGCGCTCCGATTGCGATTGCAAGCGTCAATTCGGCAACTGCCATCGACCGTCGAATCCAAAACTGAACTTCAGTCGTAGCGAGCGCTGGCCCATCATTTGAGCCGCCGGCAATCATCAAGGTTCCCAGGATCGGCAAGTTCAGTTCCGACTCGACCTCATTTGCCGCGTCGAAGGTGGGCTTGGAACCTTGCGCCGCCGTGGCCGCGGCGATTCCGCCAACCGTTGCCACGATCAAGACCAAGTAGATCGCGAACACCGGCTGCGGCGGATCAACGGAGCGGGTCATTGGCACCGCTGGCGCCAAAGCGACGGCACTAACCGCATGACTGAAATCAGCCCATTTAACTCGCTCGCTATCTGCCGCGATTTCAAAATCGCGTCGAGCGTGGCCCGCGAAAATCATTAAATCCTTGAGTTTTTCAAACGAGACGACGCTCCCTCGAGGCTCGTTGGCAACGCCGGCCCGTTCGGGTCGTTCCGCGGTCGGGAGATTCAACTCGATCGGAGGCAGGGGAGTCTGAGTCGTTTTCCGCGCCCCTTCAATCCGCCGCTCGAGATCGGCAATCGACGCATCGAGAGCCTGCATCGTCGGATGAGACGGAGTCAGGCGATCGAGCAACTTCTCTCGTTCGCGATTTAGGTTAGCCAATCTCTGTTCCACGTCCGCCGAGATTGGATTCGCATTATCGTCCATTCTCGCGGGCCGATGCGCGGGTATGGCAGATTGCGTGGGCGCCGACTCGACAGGTTCATCGACTCCGGTAAACATAAATCGGAACAAGGTCAACTCTGCTGCACCGAGTCGCTCACGCGCGCGGCGAACGGCGTTGCGAGAGGAGCTGTATTCGATCCACGCCGACTGCCGCGCGGCCGTTTGGCGATCCATCCAGCCAGCGGATGGGGCCGCGCTTGCCATCGGCCGAATATCGGCAACGACAATTGCGATTCCGAGAACGCCAAGCATGAGCAATGTCGCAAACGTGATCCCAAACACGTATAGCCGATGGCCTCGACCAGCAATCGGTTGGGATCGCATATTGGACACGACGGATTTCCTCAACGCGATGCGATGGCCAACTCGGCTTCCATGCGCTCAAACTCATCGTCTGTTATCGACGACGCAGTCTGCCGCACTTGACAGTGAAGTCCGTCGATTTCGCCAATGGACCAGGCCGCTCGCAGAGCGGCGATTTTACGGGGCAAAGCCTCGGCGACTATAATGAGGTTATGTTTCGAATCAAGATTTGCGGAATCACGCACCGGCCGGATGCATTCGTCGCAATGGCACTAGGGGCCGATGCAATCGGGCTTAATTTCGTCGAAAGAAGCCGACGATATTTGCCGCCGTCATTGGCCGGGAACGTCGCGGCCGCGATCCCAACCGGCGTCGCCAAGGTCGGCGTTTTCGTGAATTCGCCAGCGGAAGAAGTTGGCCGAATGAGCGATCGGCTGCAATTGGATTTCGTGCAATTATCCGGCGACGAGCCAGCCGAATATCTTGCGACGTTGCCGGGCCGATTGGTTATTAAGACATTTCGCTTCGGCCCGAACGGGCTGAAACCGCTCGATCAATTGCTTAAGGCTGCCGGTAAATTGAATTGTCTGCCGTCCCAAATCCTGATCGACGCTGATCGACCGGGTCAATTCGGGGGAACGGGCGCGACGGTGGATTGGGCTCGGCTGCGGCATGAACTCGATCTGAGCGATTTCACCGATTTGCCTCTGGTCCTCGCTGGGGGCCTAACGCCTGAAAACGTCGGCGAAGCGATCGACACGGTTGATCCCGACGCCGTCGACGTCGCTAGCGGCGTAGAATACTCTCCAGGGCGCAAAGATGCAGACCGGGTCAACCGTTTTATCGCCGCCGCTACGGCCGCATTCGATCGCATGCGGCGAACGTGAACATCAGATCACTAAATATCAGAGTGGCTAGCCCGACCTACGCATCCGGGTCCGTAGGCATTATACTTCTGTTCTTATCCGGCAGTTGAATTGCCGAGTACCATCACCTCAGCCCCTATCCCCGGAGTTTGCCGTGTCGCAAGTTGAGACTCGCCTGCCGTACAAAGTTGCCGATATGTCGCTGGCCCGCTGGGGCCGGAAGGAAATCATGCTCGCGGAAAACGAGATGCCCGGTTTGATGGCGTTGCGGCAAAAGTACGGCCCGACGAAGCCGCTTGCCGGAGCGCGAATCGCCGGCTGCCTGCATATGACAATCCAAACGGCCGTGCTGATCGAGACGCTCTCCGAGCTGGGAGCGAAAGTAACCTGGAGCAGTTGCAATATTTTCTCGACGCAGGACCACGCTGCCGCGGCCGTCGCCGAGGTCGGCATTCCGGTCTTCGCCTGGAAGGGAGAGACGACGGAAGAGTTCGATTGGTGCATCGAGCAAACGCTTTTCTTCCCCGATGGTCAGCCGCTAAATCTAATCCTCGACGATGGCGGCGACTTGACGGCGATGGTCCATCAAAAGTATCCCGAGTTGCTAGGCGGAATTCGTGGGCTTTCCGAGGAGACGACGACTGGAGTCCATCGACTCTATCAAATGCACGCTCGCGGCGAACTCAAGGTTCCAGCGATCAACGTGAATGACTCCGTGACCAAGAGCAAATTCGACAACCTTTACGGCTGCCGCGAATCCCTGGCCGACGGGATCAAGCGAGCGACCGACATCATGGTTGCCGGCAAAGTGGTCGTGATCGCCGGCTATGGCGACGTCGGCAAGGGATGCGCTCATGCGATGCGCTCGCTCGGGGCACGGGTGATCATCACCGAAATCGACCCGATCGTCGCGCTCCAAGCGGCGATGGAAGGTTATGAAGTCATCACGATGGAAGAGGCCGCCTCACGGGGGAACATCTTCGTGACGGCCACCGGCTGCCGGGACGTGATCACCGCTCGGCATTTGCAAGTGATGCCGAACGACGCCATTGTGTGCAACATCGGGCATTTCGACCTGGAGATCGACGTGGCCTGGCTTAACACCCATAAGGGCGTCAAGAAGGTCGAAATCAAGCCGCAGGTCGATCGCTATACGTTGGCCGACGGACGCTCGATTCTCTTGCTTGCCGAAGGTCGGCTGGTGAACTTGGGCTGCGCGACGGGGCATCCGTCGTTTGTCATGTCCAATAGCTTTTCGAATCAAGTGATCGCCCAGATTGCTCTATGGACCGAGCCGGACAAATTCCCAATCGGCGTTCACGTGCTGCCGAAGAAGATGGACGAAGAAGTCGCCCGATTGCACTTGGAAAAGCTCGGCGTGAAGCTCACGACGCTCACTCAAAAGCAGGCCGACTACCTCGGCATCCCGGTGGAAGGGCCGTATAAGCCAGATTACTACCGCTACTAAACCCGACTGGAGCGACAAGTTCGAATGTTCGCTCCCGAAGACATTTTGGACCGATTGAAGCGCCGTCCGTTCGTACCGCTCCGGATTATAACGACAACCGAAAAACATGAGATTCACCATCCAGAGCTGGTGCTCGTCGGTCGCCGTTTCATCGAAATTGGCAAAGCAAGCCGTGAGAATCCCGAGACGTTTGACTCAATTACTCAGGTCGCGATTCTCCACATTACGGCACTCGAAAACATTACGATGCCCCGCCGAAAGGGTAACGGTCACCCGCGACGTTAGACGCAATTAGCTCTCTGGATTGTCGATTAGCTCTTGCAGGCGGACATCGAGCGGCGACGGGAATCGAGCCGGCCAGGTCGCGTCGATCAGACCGATATCGATCAGGTCGATGAGGTGCGCCTGATCTTTTCGTCGGAAGGATGTGAGCTTCATTCGCACAAGGGGCTCGAGTGCCAGCACTTGGAACTCGGGATCCCTTTCCACTTCTGAGACGTCCGGCGCTGCGGCGGGATAGTCGCGACGCACCTTTTCGCCGGCAAACACAATGTGTACGGCATCGCGTGGATTGGCGCCCGGGCCGTCAAGGAACACTTCGATCCCAAGGACCTGCGCGTGGATGAAGCCGGCATTCGCAAGTGCTACTCGCACACGTTCAAAGTCGCCGCGGCGCACAATAATATCAACGTCTTGAGTATTCCTGGTCGCGGCGCGATCGACCCGCGAGACCCAAGCAGCCACCGCATTTCCGCCGGCAACAGCGTATGGAACGCCCGCCTTCTCGAGCGCGGCTGTCGCTCGAATCAATCGTTCGCGCACCAGTTCCACGGCCCGTATCATCCTCTCCCAAGAAATAGGTCCGAGCGGCATCATAGCATTTCAAGTATACCCTGAATGGCCGCCGCCGCGCAACAGGGGTTTGACAACTCGCGGCTGCTCAAAGATAAATAGCGAGTTCCAAGACCTCTGTCACCGAGTCCATGCCGTGCCGACCATCGAAGCCTTTCGCGGTTTGCGTTACGATCCGAAGCACGTCGGCTCGCTGTCGGACGTGGTCGCGCCCCCCTACGACGTGATCGGCCCCGAGTTGCAAAGTCAGCTCTACAAGGCCCATCCCGCCAACGTCGTCCGTCTGATCCTTAACCGCGACGAGCCGGGTGACGAGGCTACGAACAACCGCTACTCGCGGGCAGCGAAGTTCCTCAAAAACTGGCGGAGCGAAGGGGTGCTGGCGACGGAGCCGCAGCCGGCGATCTATGTCTATCATCAGGTATTCCGCTACGGCGGCCGCGAATTGACTCGCCGAGGCTTTATGGCCCGCTGCCGGCTCGAGCGATTCGGGGATGGTCAAATCTTCCCGCATGAAGAGACGATGTCTGGCCCAAAGCAAGATCGCCTGCTCTTGACGCGGGCATGCAAGGCGAACCTCAGCCAAGTGTTCGGACTCTACCCCGATCCGAACAACGCATCCGGCCACCTATTAGAAACTGCGGTTGCGGGAACCACGCCGATTGAAGCGACTGACCACCTCGGTGTACTTCATCGTATGTGGCCCATTTACGACGCCACGTTGATTGCTCAATTGGCTCGCGAGCTGGCCCCACAGCCGGTCTTTATCGCCGACGGGCACCATCGCTATGAAACGGCCTGCAACTATCGCGACGAGATCTCCGCCGCCTCCGGTTCACTTCCGCCCGACCATCCGGCGAATTTCGTGCTGATGATGTTCGTCGCCATGAACGATCCAGGCCTGATCGTGATGCCGACCCACCGGTTGTTTCGAGGACTGCCAAAAATGTCGTCCGCGGATTTGGCTCAGAAACTTGGGCCGCATTTTGCGACCCGTGTGGCGGGCGAAGGAGTCGATCTGGCTCAAACGATCTGGAAAGAAATCGAGTCCGAAGGGAATCAGGGAACGCTCGGGCTGTTTACAAATGACGACGAGCGGTGGACAATCATCCGGCTTACTGACGCTGGCTCCAGGCGGATGGCGGACGTGGCCGGCGAGCATACGTCCGATTGGCAAGGTCTCGGCGTGTCAATCTTGCACCGCCTCGTAGTCGATTCGCTGCTAGCATCCAA
>DASZFO010000372.1 GCA_035939775.1 Pirellulales bacterium
CGCGCCCCAGTTCGGATTGCAGGCTGCAACCCGCCTGCATGAAGCCGGAATCGCTAGTAATCGCGGGTCAGCATACCGCGGTGAATGTGTTCCTGAGCCTTGTACACACCGCCCGTCAAGCCACGAAAGTGGGGGGCATCCGACATCGGCAATGCAACCGCAAGGAGCTAGCCGCCTAAGATGAACTCCGCGATTGGGACTAAGTCGTAACAAGGTAGCCGTAGGGGAACCTGCGGCTGGATCACCTCCTTTCTAAAGGATATCCAACCCTCCGGTGGTGACACCGTTGGGTTTATCATGTGGAGACAGTTTCTTGTACAACAGGGCTAGAGAAGTCACGCCAAGCAAGTCGCGCAAGCGACCCGCAAGGCAAACTACCGGATTGACTTGATAGGGCCCGTCCAGACCTAGCCAGGCTGGACGGGTCTTTTTTTTTGCGCGCATGGTGTCGACCGCCGCTTGCGGGTTAGCATCAATCGCGCGAGAATCTGCTAAACCGCAAGCGGATCGATGCAAACGCGATAGGCGCAGCATGGTGATCGCATACCATTTGATTTGGACCGCCTACGGCACTTGGCTCCCCAACGATCCGCGCGGCAGCGGCTCTCGTTGCGTCGCTTCGCTTGCAATTGGCCGAGCTTGGCGAACTCCATTTCGGCCGCAAAAAAGTGCAGCCGCCGCGCCACGTCGTCCGCGAGTTCTACGACCGCGCCGAACCGCTCCTGCTATTCCCCATGATCCGTTTCGACGCTGCGCTGATCGACGAAATCGCTTGCGGTTTTGCCGAAGCGATCGCCCAGCAGTACTACACGTGCTATGCCGGCGCGATCATGCCGGACCACGTGCATCTGGTCATCCGCAAGCACCGCCATCGCGGCGAAGACATGATCGGCAACTTACAAAGCGCCAGCCGCTTGCGGCTTAGCACGCACGGCGCCCTCCCCAACGATCATCCTGTTTGGACCCTTGGCGGCTGCAAACGCTTTCTCGGCACTCCGGACCACGTTCGCACAGCGATTCGCTACGTCGAGAACAATCCGATCAAGATCGGCATGCCGGCGCAGAATTGGCCGTTCGTCATGCCGTACGACAATTGGCCATTCCATAAGCGACGAATGTGAACGACGATTCGCCCTTTGGTCGTCTTCGGTCCGCCCAGCTCGCTCTTTCTTCTAGGAGCGACGGCGCTTGAAAACTTTGCCGTCGAAGCCGATCCAACGACCCAAAAACTTCGCCCAATCACGGCCGTGATTGGCTCTGCGTGGGCGATACGGCCGGAGCCGATGGCCGCAAATGACAAGTGACGGGTGGGCACCTTTGCGCCATTCAATGGACGATCCCGCGTGCGACTGGTACAACTTTTGTTATGGCAAAGCTATCGAAACGGGAAATTCAAGATCTGGCGCGCCGCATCGTTGCGGCGAACCCTGGTGGCATCCGGTATAGCAGTCTGGTTCGAGAAATTGTCACGTCGAATCCCGAGACGCCGAAAAACACGATTCACGGGTCGGTGTGGGACTTGGCGGCGCGCTTTCCGACCGAAGTTGCTAAACCGAGTCGTGGCCTCTTTATTCCTTCATCGGCCGTTTCAGAAAACGGGAATGCCGACGTTTCAATCGACGACGCTCCATCCAAAGTCCACGAGGAGGCGTTCTACGATCCGTTCGCTGAATGGTTGAAGAATGAATTGGATGAAGCGACGGTTGCAATTCCTCTCGGTGGCGCTGGGCTTCAAAAGAAATGGGGCACTCCAGATGTCGTCGGCGTATATAAGCCATTGGCCTCGCATCGCATCAAGTTCGATCTAGAATTGATCGCAGCTGAAATCAAAATCGATCCGCAGACGCCCGTTGTGGCATTTGGTCAAGCAGCCGCATATCGACTGTTTTCAGCAAAGTCGTACGTGGTGATGCCCGCGACTATCTCCGAGCAAGATTACAGCCGTCTCGAATCGTTGTGCATGCTCTTTGGAATTGGCTTGGTACTTTTCGAATTGGAACCAAGTGACCCGGACTTTAAGATACGCGTCCGCGCGCAGCGATTTCCGCCGGACATGTTCTACGTAAACGAGTTTGCAGAGCGGATTTTTCAACTCGATCCGGCCGCGTTCAACCAACTCTTCGGATAAATCACTCTCTTCCCACCGAACCATGACGTCAGAAGTCGGCTTGCGGAGCAGTCGAAGTGCTCAACGGTGATAGTCTCTTTATCGGCGATCCAAGCCTCGGCTTGACCGATCGCCGATTTGGCCGTGCGGCCGCTTTATTTGTAGGGTACAATTCAGACATTGCAGGATTCTGTCATGACACCTCAACTTACTGACGAACAACGGCAGGCCCTTGAAGAGGCTGCCGAGAGCGGTCCCGTGACCATCATTGACTCGGCCAGCGGGCGAAAATTTGTCCTGTTCAGCGCCGCGCTTTATGACCGCTATCGGGCGTTGTTCGAGACCGATGATTTCGACATCCGGGAGACGTATGCGGCTCAGGATGCTGCTGCCGACGCGGCATGGAGTCATCCCGACGACGCGGTTTACGACAATTACGACTCGCACCGTAGTCGGCCATGAAGGTGAAACGCGGTGACGTGGTACTGCTGTCGATGCCGTTCGCGCAAGGCGGGGGATCGAAGATTCGTCCGGCCGTAGTTGTTCAAAACGACCGCAACAATGCGAGATTGGGCAACACGATTGTCGCCGCGATCACTCGCAATGTGAGTCGCGCGAGTCTACCGACCCAATTGCTGATCGACCCGGCGACGCCGGCGGGACAAAAGTCCGGTCTCGTTGCCGTCTCGGCGGTAACGTGCGAGAACCTATTCACAGTCGGCCAGAACTTGATCCACCGCACCATCGGCAGTCTCTCAGTGGATGCGATGCGTCAAGTTAGTGATTGCTTGCGGGCGGCGCTGGAAATCGATTGAGCAGTCTCAGCGTTTATCCACGCGAGACTGAAATCGAAGCCAATTCCCGCGCTGCCTGCAAGGAGCACTGGACGCCGCTTGCGCTCAACCCGGACCTCCCCAAGAGGGAAAGGGACGGAGTTAGAATTCCAGTCTATTGTAAATTCGGCTGCGGCAGCGGCTCTGGCATTCGCGGCGGGTTCGGTGTTGGCAGCGGCGCCGGAGGATGATCGTAGATTTCGTCGTCCCAGGGGTTGTCGCTGGTTTTCCAGACCGTGCCGTTCGGGCGGAGGTAGAGCTTGCGCTGCTCTTCGAGATCGAGCGGGCGGGCGCCGATGCGGCCGAACACTCCGATCTGATTGCCCGATTCGTCCACCGCTCGATCGCGATCGATGCCCTTCGAGATGGCCAGCGCGCGGCCGCCTTTGCCGATCGGATAGCTGGCGATTAGGGCGGGCGTCGGGTGGGGGCTGAAGCCTTGGTTGCCCGGCGTTTCCGGCGAGGTAAGCTGCACGACTTTCAGACCGTTGCAGCCGTCGGCCAGGTAGGCGAATTCGCTGGTGTAGGTAATCCCCAGTTTTACATCGCACAGATCGTTGATGCAGCCGCCGGCGTTGAAAATCTGATCGATCCGCGGCCGCTCGGGATTGGTGATGTCGAGAATCAGCAAGCCTTGCGAGCCGCCAGCCACATACGCGTAGGTTCGGGCCAGATAAATGTTCCGCGCCTCGGGCAAGAAGAGCGCGGCGCCGGGGATCGGCCGCGGCGCTTCGAGGTGCGTCGTGTCGAGCACCTTGATCCCTTCATCGTCGCAGACGAAGCCGTAGCGGAATTGCACCTGCACGGCGCGCGGATTGCGGAGCACGTCAGGACCAAGCACCCGTGTGACGAAGGGATGCTTCGGGTCTTCGAGCGAGACGACGACCAAGCCCGCGTCGCAGCAGATGTACGCATAGGTGCCGGCGATCGTGATCGCGCGGGCGCCGCAGAGGATGCCGCCGGGGTTAAAGGTCAGTTCGCGGTCCAAGAAATTGTTGAGCGGGTTGCCGTCCAACAGCGTGCCCGCCCCGACGAGGATCAAGCCCTCGAACTTATCGACGACATAGAGATAAGCGTATAGCGAGTTCACTTCCTGCTCGTGATTCTCCGCGCGGTGCTTGCGCGTTGGATCCGGGGCAATCGTGGTCGGCGCGGCGACGGCCGTGGCGTATTTCGTCGGCACGAAGAACCGCTGCCCGATTGGCGACACCGGGGCGGTCGTGATCCGCTCCGAAAAACCCTTATCGTCGATGAAGGCGACGTCGAACACGCGCAGCCCGCCCGTCCCGCAGGCGGCGTAGAGATATTCGCCGCGAAGCTGCAGGCCGAGAATCTCCGGCTGGCGGAACGGGTGCGCGATATTGTCGCTCACGTCCTTGGCGGAATGCTCGTGGGCATTGGCCAGCACGCGGCCGCGCTCGAGGTGTTGCCGGAAGTAATCGGGGAACGCCATTTCATGCAGCGCGCTGCCGATCACGGCCTGCGGCTCCTCGCGCTCGGTTACTTCGACGGCTGCCAGCCCACGATCGCCTTCGCCAACCCAGCAATAGCGGCCGATGAAGTTCACATAGTTCGTCCCTTGCATCAGAAGCTGGGCCATGATCGCATTGTTGTCGTTCTGCTTCGAGACGTGGCAATCGGTACACATCTTCGTCTCGGTCACGCCGGGGCGGAAATCGTCCCGGAAATTCGGATCGGCCGGATGCGGGCCGCCGCGCACCGTGTGCGGCACGTTGGTGCTGAAGGCGATGCCGCTCATCCCGTCGCCCGAGATCGTCTGCTGCTGGACGTAAATCGATTCGCGGTTGTTGTTGTACGAGCCGACGTGGATCGCGCAGCTCGACCGGGCCGGCCCAATGCGATTCTTCGTCACGTCGCCGTCGCGGGCGAGCATGAACACGTCGTCCCGCAGGGTCTGGAAGTTGTACGAAACGAAATTGCGGCTGACGTCTCCCTCATCGTGCAGGCCGGGGAGTTTCTTGTTCGCCTTCTGCGGCAGGTGGCAGCCGAAGCAACTCGGGTTCCACGAGGAATGGCAGGTGATGCAGCTCATCCGCTCGTTCTGGTGAGCGCACTGCCGCGACTCCGGCTGGCCGCCCCAAATGAGCTTGCCGCTATCGCCGACGCGAACGGTTTTGGCCATCGCCGACTTTACGTTGTAATGCTCGCTCCGCGGGTCGATCGTGTCGGCCGTTTGCACAACTTCCCACCGCAGAGTCGGCTCGACCATCGAGTTCTGGTAGATCCTGTCTCCCTCGCGCTCGAAGCGACGGCGTCCGGATGGCGTGCGCAAAGCCGTGAGATCGCGAGTGCCGTCGGGACCGGAGGTGTACGCGGCGGGGCCGGAGGTGGTGAGCGTGGCCCGGGCGATCGAGCTGCCGTGGCAATCGATGCACTGGATTTCGATCCCTGCCCGCACTTCGCGTTGCAGCCGCGCATTTCCATGAGCATCTTGAACGAAGTGGCAATCGATGCAGTGCATCCCCTTTTCCATGTGAATGTCGAGCAGATGCACCGGTAGATTGTCGCGCTTGGCCGTTAGTGCCGACTCCTCAGAATGAATTTGAGCGGGAGTCTTCTGATCGGCGTTGCGATACGGCTCCTTGAGCCAGGCGGGGATGGCCACCGCGGCTTGCAGCTTTTCGTTCGTCACCGGCTCGACGATCTGGCCGCGATAATCGAGCAGATTGCCGGCGCGGTCTTTCTTGAACACGGCGCGGAACACCCAGCCGTGACCGTGGAAATCGGCGAACTGCGTGTGCCGCGTCTGGGTATTGAGATCGGTCAGGTTCGCCAGGAATTGCGGATCGCTCCACAGACCGCGGCCAGACGCTTCGTCGGGGTTGGACATTTGGGCCTGAATGGCTTCCTCGGAAGTGAGATAGCGCTGCTTGGCCGGATACATAAGCTGGCCGTCGGTCTCCTCGTCCCACCACTGAAAGCCGACATAGCTGTTCACGACGTTGGTGCCCGGATGGATATGGCACACCAGGCATTGGCTGGTCGGAATGCTATTGCCGGCGGCGAACTGATGCGTGATGGGATGCCCCGATTCGTTCTTCGGGATCGTCGGATCGGGATTGAAGGAGAATCCGCGGTTGCCGAAGACGGCGTATGGCCCCGAATGCACGAGCGAGCGATCGTTGGCGTAAACGACGTGGCAAGCCGTGCAGCCGCTCGAGCGATAGTCGCCTGGATGGTCCATTGTGCCGTGAAAATTGAGCGTGGGGTCGAAGAGCCGAGTCTTCTGCAAGCCGATGAAGGTCGGATCAGTGCGGTTTTCGGTCCCCAAGCCGCGATTGCTCAGCCGAGTGCGCGGGCGGCCGGGGTCTTCTTCGCGCTCGGGGATGCCGACCTCGGGACGGAAACGGCCGCCGCGCTCGAAGATGCGAAGGATGTTGCCTGGCTGCGAGATTTCGAATCGCGGCAACGGATCGAGATAAGGCACGACCCCTTTCTCGGCAATCTCGCGCTCGTTCGGCGGCGGCACGGTTTGAATCCGCTGCGGACTGCCGAGCATGCTGTAACTCTCGCCATAGTGCGGAGACTTGGTCGGGATCGAGCCGTTGTTGTATAGTGCGGCGCCCCAGAGCATGCAGCCGTGGGTCATCATGCTCTTGCGCACTTCGAGCACCTCGCGCTCGTGGCATACCCCACAACTGATATGCGCCACGCGCAGGTCGCCGGGGTTCACGAAGCGAATGAATTCGGGAGACTCATGGTTCAAAAGCGTATACGAGCGCACCGGCTTGGCGCTGCCAGGCCAAGCGCCCGGGAACCGCGGCGCGACGTGAGCACATTCCTTCGTATCCGCCGCCGGATTGCCGCCGTGGCAATCGCAGCAACCCAATCGGACCGTCGCCTTGCCGTGCATGTCTTTCACGTTCTCATGGCAGACAATGCAGCCGCGGCTCTTGGCATAGGCGTCCGCTTCGGTCTGTTTGCTGAGATCGACGCCGATCAGCTCGGGAGGGAATGGAAACGGCTCTTCGCCAGCGGGATTCTGTGGCCGAGCGAGTGGCGCAAGCGTCGCCGGTTGCAAGTTTGCGTCAGTCGTCGCGCGACTGCTCGCGCGAACGACATCATATTGAGGCTCGGCGGCCCGGCTCGATAGAGCCGCGGCGGCCGCCAGCGATAGCAGCACGGCGATTGCCAAGAGCCGTCGTGGTATGTAATTCCGTGATCCCATCAATGGACATCCTTGTCGCGTCAATAGAGTAATTTCACATCAAGAAAGCTGGCGAACAGGGCGCCGATTCGGCCGGCTTGCGTTCGGTATATGTCTTCAAAACCTTGGCCGGGGATCAAGCTCTGAATCCCGGTGTCAATGATGCAATTGTTGTTGAGCCACGGACGATACTCGAAGCCGAGGCCGAGGTCGGTGCCGATGCTCTGATGGATGTTGGGCTGAAACACGAACTGCTCGATCACGGCCGTTTCGTCGAACCAGAGGAAGTTGACGTTGCTGATCACTTTCAGCTTTGGTGTGACCTCGAAATCCATGCCAAGATTGGCGATGAACACGCCAGGGTTCACGAAATTGGATTGACCCTCGGTCTTCGACGAGCGCAGATCCGGCACCAGGCTGAACGGTTGCTTCAGGTTCACGCCGAGCAGCTTGATCGGCTGCCGCTGCCAGTAGCTGAACGGCCCTCCGGCGAAGTTCGGATCATCGAGGATCGTGTCGAAACCATGAGCTTCGGTGTCGAACGGATTGCTGTCTCCACTCGCGTAAAAGATCGACGACCGGAATCGGATCCAATCGCTGTCGTACGACAATTCGACCGCCGCCATTTCAGCGCTGATCCTCTCCGGCTGCCCGGCCATCGGGTTCAGGCTGTCCTGGCCGAAGACCCAATAGAAGGCATGATCGACGTTCAGGCGGTTGATATGCCCGTCGCCGGCCCAGCCCAGATAACAAGCGTCGATCGTGTGCGGCTGGAAAATGCCGACCGGATCGGGGCGGACGAGGAAGCCGTTTTTGTCGTAGTGCAGGCTGGCGTCGTCATGGTTGTAGTGGATGCTGAGCTGCGTCGTGTAGCCGGGCCAAATAAAGTCCTGCCGATAATAGTTGGCGATCAACACCTTCTGTCCGCGGTCGTCGAACGTATTGAGATCGCTGTTCGTGTCTTTCTCAAGCTGATCGAAGAAGGCGACGTTGAACTGATCGCGGTTCGAGAGCCGAGTGCCGAACAGGCGGACGGCCCGATTCGTGTCGTCGAAGATGAAGCCGCGGAAATCGCTGTTGAAGGGCTGCGAGCCGGCGCGGAGGGAGACGAAATCGTAGTTCGGGCTTAAGTCGGCAAGCTTCGTTTCGGCGAACCATTCCTGGAGCGTGAACCACGTCCGCCCGCGTGTATGCCCGCGAGTCACGTCCGGGCTGACGACCCCCAATTCTTCGACGTCGAGAAAGTTCACGTTAAAGATCGGCGTGAGCTTCAGTCGCCAATCGACGGGCTTGAATGAGGAATCGCCGTGCACGAGATCGAAGGAGACGCTCAGATTCTCCTGAAAGACGAACTGATTCGGGTTGCCGAAGAACTCGCTCTCGCCGGGGTTCGCGGTACTCTCGCCGCTAGGGGTCGGCACTTGCCGCGTCTCGAGCTGCGTGTCGCTCACGGCCGTGATATTGAGAAACGTATGCTGGCCGATGATCGGATAGTCTCCCTTGAGCACGTTCTGGTTGTAGGAGTCCCAGCGGTCTCCTTCGACGTACGGATAGTCATCGATGAGCGGATGGCCTTTTCCGTAGCGGTCCCAGGGAGTGAATCCCAATCGCCAGCGGTCTTCCAACGGCACGAAGTCGCTCGTGCTCTGCCCTTCGCGCGGCAAGACGCCCGAGCGGCCGGTGAATCCCAACGGCGGCGGCTCGGGATAGCGCAGCAATGTGCCCGGCACGATTGGCTCGACCGGCAGATCATCCCAAGGCGGCGGCAGCTCGGTCGGCGATTTCAGCACCGGCGGACTCGAATCGGACTGTCGGTTCGGCGCGTCGTTGAATGGCGCGCCGAGCGTCGTCTGCTTCGCGGCGGCCACGACCGTTGGCTGTATCGATCGAAATGTTGTTTCTGGCGGCGGTCCGCCGATGGCTCGACCCCGATCGTCACCATGCGCGTCGGCCGGCGCCTCGAAGGTGGCTTGGACAACGCCATTCGCTCCGCCGCGCGAGTCACGGTCCGAGGCCAGATTCGTGAATTGGTTCGGCGGAGCGACGAACGGACTTGGCGCCGGCGCGGCGACCGGAGCGGACATGCTGTCCGAATAATCCCATTGCACATCGACGAACACGTTGGGAACTGGTGCTTGCCAGCTCGCTGCTGCCGCGCTGATTGGCACCGGCGAAGATTCCGGCGAATTCATCGCTGAGCTGGCAGCCCATGTCGTTGCCGCGTCATTCGCTCGCGTCCCGCCGTGAAAGAGCAGCCAAAGTGCAACGACGAGGCACCACCCGCCGCGCCGCTTAAATCGCGGGGGTCTCTCAGCAATCGTCTCGATATGACGCACAATAGAAATGGCTGTCGTTCCCGTAGTTGCTCGACGCGCGAACTCGCGCGATCCAGTGCTCGCCGAAATTCGAGCTTGCTTGCATCGCCGCGACACCGACGCTGAAAGCCGAACGGCCCGACGTCGGTCGAAATACTTTTGGGGGGACTCGTCATAAGTATCGGCTGTAACGATTGTGACGATGGAGAAGATGCGGTCGAATTTGATGGCAAACTGTGATGTCGGACAGCGCTCCGTGGTAAGCCGCCGCGAATTCGCTTGCTAGCACGCCAGGGTGCGCCGCCCCAAATTCACTGGCTTGTGCCGTTTGCGCAAAATATAATCGGCTTAACGACTGTGCTGGCCGAATCTTGAAGTAGGTGGACGGATCGGCAAGGAATCGACTCATGGCAAAATCAGATCGAGTGCGCGGGCGGAAGCTCTCGATCGAGCGGCTCGAGCCGCGTTTGGCGCTGAACGCGCAACCGGTGATCACGCCGAGCGACGTCAATAGTTTGCTCCAGCGCGCCGCCGCGGCCGCCTCGCGCAACGACGCGATCATCGCGGTGGTCGACCGCAACGGGAGCATCTTGGGAGTGAAGGTCGAGTCGGGCGTCAGCGTCTCGCTGCAAGGCCAGCCAGTCACTCCGGCAAACCAATTGAACGCGCTGGTGTTCGCCATCGACGGCGCGGTCGCCGAGGCCCGCACCGCGGCTTTGTTCTCGAACAACAACGCCCCGCTCACGTCGCGCACGATCCGCTTTATCAGCCAATCGACGATCACGCAGCGCGAGGTCCAATCCGATCCCGATCTCAACGATTTGACTTCGCCCTATCAGGGTCCCGGCCTCATCGCTCCGGTGGGCTTAGGCGGAGAATTCCCCGCAGGGATCATGAACACTCCGCAGGTCGATCTGTTCGGCATCGAGCTGACGAATCGCGATAGCCTACTCGACGCCGGGGCGGATGGAATCAAGGGAACCGCCGACGACATCGTGCTGCCGAATCGCTTCAATATCCCGACGGCGAATCTTGCCCTCGATCCCACTACATTAACGCCAATCACGTTGGTCGCGCCGGAATCGTATGGCTACGTTTCGCAGATTCTGGTCGATTCGCAGTCGCGCGGCGTGGCGACTTTGCCCGGCGGCGTGCCGCTGTTCAAGAACGGCGTGCTCGTAGGAGCGATCGGCGTTTTTTTCCCCGGCCCTTACGGCTATGCCGATTTCGAGCAGACGTTCAACACGATTCCTTCGAATAACGCTAATGCCGAGGCCGCCCGCGAGAATGGCGAGGTCAATTCGCCGTACACCGACTTGGCCGAATGGATGGCGTTCGCAGCGGCGGGCGGCACTCGCGCGACGGCGGCGGGGCAATCGGGCTTGAGCGGTGCGCTGTTTCCGGTTCACACCGTCGGTGGAGTGCCCGAGGTTTCCGGCTACGGTCTACCGCTGGGGCAGATCAATCTGGCGGGCATCACGCTCGACATTTACGGACCCAACGGCCCGTTCCTCGGCGTTCAAGAGCTTCGCCACGAGGCGAGCATCGCGGGAGTGGGCAATCCCAATAGCAGCTTATCGCTTGGCGCATTCAATCCGGGCAATTCGCTGGCGCTCGATTCGCTCGCGCATTATGCGACCGGAACGCCGGTGCCCGACGGCTGGCTCGTCGTGCCGCATGGGACGGACGTCGCCGGTCAGTATCAAATCATCAAGCAAGGTGTTCTGCAGGCAATGGCGACCCGCGCGCAGATTCGTCTGCCCCTCGGCACCCCGACCGCGATGGTCTTTTCCGTGTCGGACTTGAATGGGAATCTGCTGGCGCTCTATCGGATGCCTGATGCGACCGTTTTCTCGATCGACGTGGCGGTGGCCAAATCGCGCAACGACGCTTACTACGATGATCCGGCGCAACTTATTTCGGCCGACATGGTGAGCAACACGCCGGGTGGGCCGGCGGTGGTGCCGGCGGGCACGGCCTTCTCTTCCCGCACCTACCGCTTCCTCGCCGAGCCGCGGTATCCGATCGGCACCAGCGGCACTCCGCCCGGGCCGTTTTCGAGCTTGATCGATCCGGGCATCGATCCGACGACGGGAGACACGATCGGCACGCCGCTGCCAGCTTCCGCTTACTCCGGCATGACGACGAGTGTGCTCGGCTTTGCGGCATTCAATCCGAATCGCAACTTCCGCGATCCGAACAACATTGCGAACCAGGACGGCGTGGTGTTCTTCCCGGGCAGCTCGCCGCTATACATCGGCGGAGTCATTACGTTCGGCTTGGGCGTGAGCGGCGACGGCGTGGATCAGGACGACGTGGTCACGGCCGCGGCGATGGCCGGCTTCGCGCCCGTCCCGGCGATCCGGGCCGATCAATTCTTCGTGCGCGGCGTGCGCCTACCGTTCATGAGCTTCGATCGGAACCCGCAAGGCTAATGGTAACTTCGGCAAGGACGCCTGATGAAAGATCGAACCAACATTCGCCCGCTTCTCGGCGCGATTGCCGCATCCTGTATCGCAGCAATCGCTACAATATCCATTTCCCGGAACAGCGGTGCTGAAGGCGATGTCTGCCCGCCGCGGCGTTATGCGGAGAACGGGTATGACCGCGCCGGAAATCCGCAGGAAGTCGCTTGCCGCGCCCGCCCTTCGGATTCGTCGGCCTTCAGCGGCTACTATGTCGGCGGCGGCGCGCCACATCGTGGCGAGCCGCGCTATTTCAACGAAGGCACCTGGGGCTGGGACTATTTCGGCTTCTATTTCCAGCGCGGCGTGCAGCTCGATTGGTGGCACGGCCAGCGCAGCCAAGGCGGCCCCGGCGCGTACCAAACGGATGGGCCGCGTTTGATCCACTGATCTCAGAATTAGATATCCACCGCGAAATCCTCACGCGCCAATTGCAACTGGCAGGCGTCCGAAGCGCAGCTTGCATCGCGAAGCGAGTCGGCCAGCAACCGTTCAGCTAGGTGCTCAATCCGATTCAATTCGGCATCGCCTCGCGCCGGTTCGTGGTGGCCGAGATGAAGCATTCGGACACAGGCCGCGACCGCGGTTGCGACGGCCGCCTCGACGGTCGAATGACCCCAGCCGTGCAGCACGCGCGGGGCTGCATCGCCGATACCGATCTTCCCGTCGTATTCCGCCGCTAGATACTGGGCGTCGGCGTAGAGCAAATCGGCATCGCGGGCAAACTCGGCCAGCCCTTGGTCGGGCGTCTCCAGATGCTCGTGATCGGTCGCGAAGACGAACTTGCGCCCGCCGCGCTCCAAGCGGTAGGCAACGCAGCCGCCCGGATGGTTGAGGGCATACGTTTTCATGGTCGTTTGGCCGATGTAAAACTCCGCGCCGATCGCGATCGCGCGAAACTCCTTGATGCCACTCATCTCGGCATAGTTCGTCGGCACATAGGTGCGCGACAACTGCGCCCGCTCGCCGAACACGGCCTCCAGATTGTCGAGCACACCTTGCGGCGCCCAAAGCGTGAAATGATTGGTCGAATCGTAGAGCGGATCGACAAACGGAATCGCCACGATATGGTCGATGTGCGAATGGGTCAGCAGGATATGCGCCGCGCGGCGGCCGCGGAAATCAGGCGCACTCCAGCGTCGGTTCAACTCGCGCCCCAAGTCGCGAAATCCGCTGCCGCAGTCGAGAATGATCAGCTCGCCGGGCGTTTCGACTTCGACGCAGGTGCTATTGCCGCCGTAAGTCGATCGCAAGTGCAGCGGTACGCGGCTCTCCAAATGCCGCCGGATTGTCGCTAAATCCGGCTGGCCGTGAACGATTTCAGCGAGCGATTCATCGTCGAGCAAATGCTGGATGGCCAGCGCAAGCTTGTCGGTCACCTCGCCGGGGCTCAAGCTGCGGGCGAGGGTGCCGGTGACGCCCCAATACCTAATCCGGAATTGTCGGCTGTCGTCCATCGATGGGCGGCAAATGGCGAAAAGAGACCTGGGCGGCCATAGGTTCGGCATCTCTCAGAATAGCAGGCCAGGCCGGCGGCAAGTAGCTGGCGCTGAAAATTGACATTTTTCGCGGGCCGTGCTACAAAACGCCATGTTGGAGTTCAGGCTTCAGCCTGTCTTGCGCACGCCACGGCGTCAGCGCTAACGTTCAACGAGTGCACTGCAGGCTAAAGCCTGAACTCCAACGTTTCCGAAAAGCATGTTAGTCAACCGCCAGAATCTCGCATCGCATTACGGTTGGTGCGGTGTCTTTATCGTGGGAACGGTTGCGGCCATCGCGTGGTATGCGATTTTTAGCCGCGGTGCTGCCCAGTGGCCGGGGGGAAGCAGCTTGCCGGGGCTCGTCTGCGGCGCTCTGGCCGGGGCGATTATCTTGTTCGAGTTTCTCCTCTGGCCCCGCAAAACGCTGGTGCGGGTCTGGCGGATCGGCCGCACGCAAACCTGGATGCGAGCGCATATTTGGCTTGGGCTGTTGGCGGTGCCGTTGGTTGCCGTTCATGCCTGGAAAGAACTCGGCGGAACGCTCAGCACCATGCTCGTGGTGCTGTTTGCGATCGTGATCGCCAGCGGTGTTTTTGGCTTGGTGCTGCAACAGATTCTGCCGCGCGTGATGCTCGAACGCGTGCCCGCCGAGACGATCTACTCCCAAGTTGACCGCATGGCTCGGCAGTATTGCGACGAGGCGGATGAACTGGTGTCGGCGATTTGCGGTGTGCCGGCCGATGAGGACTCGAAATCGACATCGGTCGAACGCGGCGATCCGGTCGAGGCGGCGGTCGCGACGACTCACGTCACGATCGGCGCGATGAGGAGCATCGGGGCCGTCCGCGGTCGCGTTTGGCAGATGCAAGCGGCCGTGACCGCGGTTCCTGATTCGGGGGTGCTGCGGACGGCCTTTTCGTCGATTATCCGCCCTTATTTGCTCGCCGGCCGCAGGTCCGGATCGGTGTTGGCGAATGAATTACAAGCCGGAAGCTTCTTCGCAGGACTCAAGGGCAAGCTGCCCGCTCCAGCACACACGGCGGTCGATCAAGTCGAAGGGCTTTGCGACCAACGCCGGCAGTTCGATTTGCAAGTGCGGCTGCACGCCTGGTTGCACGGCTGGTTATGGGTCCATCTGCCGCTGTCGGTCGCGCTCGTGCTGCTGATGTTCGTTCACATCTTTGTCGCATTGAAGTACTGGTAAGGTCAGAAACTGGGGTCAGAATTATTTATCTTGAGCGAGCGATGGCTCCAGTTGGAATAACGGCGAGATAAATAGTTCTGACCCCTTTTTCTGGTTGACCCATGCCGCGTGAAACTGGCAAGCAGCGAGCCTCCGGGATTCCGCTGGACTACTTTCGCCATCGCAATTCGCTCGATCGTGGCAAGCTGATTCTGGCCGCGGTCGTTGCGGCCGTCACGGCGGGGTGGCTTTCGGCCGGAAGTCTGTCCGGACACCGTGCAGCGGCTTGGTATTCCCCAGGACAAGTGAGCGCGGCCCACGCCATGTGGGAGAACGATTGCTCGGCTTGTCATGTCAGCTTTACACCGATTGCCGGCGATGCGGCAGCGGCCGAATTGTTCGGCGACAAGGCCGCGATCGACGCCAAGTGTCAAGCCTGTCACAACGTCGCAGGCAAAACGAACTCGCTCGGACATCACGCCTCGAAGGACCCGGCGATGCTCGCGTGTTCGAATTGTCATTTTGAGCACCGCGGGCGGACGGAATCGCTCGTGCGCATGGCCGACGCATCCTGCACGAGGTGCCATGCCGACATCGAGGCCCATCGCGAAGTTCCGTCACTTCGTCCGCAGTCAATCCAAAACGTCAGCCGGTTCGACGCGGAACATCATCCTGGGTTCCGCTCGATCGCGACCGACCCGCGGACGCTAAAGTTCACTACCGCTACGCACCATTTGCACCTGACGCCGGGCCTTGCCGCGGATGCCAAGCACCAGCCGGTGATGACCGTCGGCATGCTCAGCGCGGCCGACAAGACGCGGTATGCGCTGCCGGGACAAAAGGACGCCGATTTAGTTCAGCTTTCCTGCGGCTCCTGCCATCAACTGAGCGGGACGGTGCTCGGCGCGGGCACTGGCCGACTTCGCTGGCCAGTGCTACCCAGCGCGCCAGTGCCACCCAGTGAGTCGGCGGCGCCCAGCGCCTCAGTGAAATCGACAGGCGGCGCTTATATGCAGCCGGTCGTTTTCGAGAACCAATGCAGCGCCTGCCATCGGCTGACGATCAATCCGGGGCAGGACTTTAAATCGGACATGAAAGTCGCCGGCGACGTCGTAGCTCACCGGTTGCAACCGGCCCAACTTGCGACGGAGGTGCGCCGCTATTGGGGAGATCGGTATTTGCACGATCATCCCGCGCAGCTCGCGCGCAATTTGCCGCTGCCGAGCCATCCAAGGGAACTTGAAAACCGCGACGCCCGCGAATGGATCCGCGACAACGCTACCGGCTCCTTAAATCATTTGCGCACGGTATGCTCCGAGTGCCACGAACTTGGCGGTGTGGCTGCGGAAAAGCTGTCGCTTGACGGCGAGGCCCCAGGGATTCTCCCGCCACCGGTCCTTCCGGTGCAGGTTCCGCACCCATGGCTGGAACATGCGAAATTCGATCATTCGGCCCACCGGAGCGTCAATTGCCGCGATTGCCATGCAGGAGCCTATCCGTCCGATGCCGGCGTTCAAGCGGGACCAAGTACCTCCGCGCCGATGATTCCCGGCCGCGAAACTTGCGTTCGATGCCACGGCCCGCGTGACGAATCATCCGCTCCGCCGCGCGGCGGGGCGCGATTCGATTGCGTTGAATGCCATCGCTTCCACAACCGCGACGAACCATGATCGTTCAAGAACTTTACAAGATTCAACACCGGCACGGCTTTCTCCCGGCCGACGAGTTGCGTGGATTGTCGGAGCGGATGGCGGTGCCGCTTTATCGGTTGCACGAGGTGGCGAGTTACTTTCCGCACTATCGCTTGCAGCCGCCCTCGACGGTTGAAGTTCGGGTCTGCCGCGACATGGCCTGCCACCTGCACGGCAGCACAGACTGCCGCAAAGCGCTCGAGCAGATAGCGAGCGAAATCGGCGGCTCGCAAGTGAAAGTGGATGGCGCTTCGTGCCTCGGGCGGTGCGACGGGCCGCCGGCAGTCGCCATCAACGATCAAGTGTACTGGGGCAAATCGGCGATGGAATTGGAGTCGATCATTCGAGGCGCGCTCGCGGGTCAGCCATTGCCCCACCAGCATGGCGACACGGGGCCGCTCGAATGGAAAATCGATCCTTATGCGGGAGAGCCGCTGTACGAGGTCGCCCGGCGGTTAATCGAATCCTGGAAGGCCGATCCCGACACGGACCGCCAGCGGAAGCGGATTCGACTCGGGGATCCGGTCCTCGCCGCGCTCGAAGCGGCCAAATTGCGCGGCATGGGGGGAGCGGCGTTTCCCACCTTCAAGAAATGGTCGATCGTCCGCGGTGCGCCGGGTTCGCCAAAGTATTCCGTTTGCAACGGCGATGAAAGCGAGCCGGGCACGTTCAAAGACCGCGAGTTGCTCCGCCGCGCGCCGCATCTGGTGATCGAAGGGATGATCGTGGGCGCGCTCGTTACCGGCTGTGAGCGCGGCTGGATTTTCATCCGCCACGAGTACGAGCAAGAGATCCAATGTGTTCGCCGCGCGTTGGCCGATGCCGAGCGACAAGGCGTTTGCGGCCAACGCCTGCTCGGTTCCGATCTTTCATTTCCGCTGGAGGTGTTCGTCAGTCCCGGTGGCTATATCTGTGGCGAGGAGACGGCGCTGGCCGAAGTACTCGAAGATCGCCGAGCCGAGCCGCGAAACAAGCCGCCGCTAATGTCGCTTGAAGGATTATTCGGCAAGCCAACTTCGATGAACAACGTGGAGACGTTTTCCTGGGTCCCCGCGATTCTGACTCACGGCGGCGCCTGGTATCGCGATCAGGGGATCAATGGCGCCACGGGATTGCGGCTCCATTCGATCAGCGGCGATGTGAATCGGCCGGGAGTATACGAGATCCCCTTCGGCCTGACGCTCGGCGAACTGGTGAACGGATTGGCCGGCGGAATCCGCGGCGGGCAGCGCCTCAAAGCGGTCGCCACGAGCGGCCCCTCAGGAGGTTTTCTCCCGCCGCAAATTCCGCTCCCCCGCGAATCGCACCATTTCACCGAAGGCCTTGTGAAGCGCAAAGTCGTCGCCGAGGGGGCCGAATCGCTCGATCTGCTCACGATGCCGCTCGATCCGGATTTGTTTCGGCCATTCCCAGACTTTATGCTAGGGGCGGCCATCGTCGTGTATGGTGACCGAGCGAACCTGCTCGAACAAGCGCTCAACTGCGTCGAGTTCTTTCGCAACGAATCCTGCGGCAAGTGTGTCCCCTGTCGGATCGGCACGACCAAATTGGCCGCGATGCTCCGCGAGCGCTTGCAAAGCAACGAATCGACCGATTTCAGCCTCGTCGGCGAATTGGCAGACGCGATGTTCACGACCTCAATCTGCGGCCTCGGCCAAGTCGCCCCCAGCCCGATCCGCTCCGTGATGAAATACTTTCCCGAGGAACTCTCTTGTCGTCCGAAGCTGAAGAATTCGAAGCCCTGATCGGCGATCAGCTTGTGACCGTCGGGCGGTCCCATGCCGATTTGCTCCGCCAGGGGACGATCGACCTTGAGATCGACGGGCACAAGGTGACCACCTCGCGCGTCAAGACCTTTGCCGACGCCACGGGCAAGGTCATCTCGACGCGGCTGATGACGATCTACGACGCCGCCACTCAGCTATATGACGAGCATCTCAGGGAGAAAAACCCAATTCCGCTGCTCTGTCATCGCGAACACATGACTCCGGCTGCCGTCTGCCGCGTTTGTATGGTCGAGGTCAAGGGGCAGCCGCGCTTGGCCCCAGCCTGCCAGCGGCCGATCGAGCCGGGGATGACGGTCTCGACGATCAGCACCAGCCGAAAGGTGCAGTCGGCGGTGAAAATTCTCACCGAACTCCTCGTGGCCGATCATATCCGCCCGCGCGAAACCGGTCGGCAATATGGCGACAACGAGTTGGCGCTATTGGCCGACCGCATGCAAATCTCGGAGCCACGATTTCCAAAGGCCACAAACGACCGCGGCCAGGACGAATCGTCGCTGGTGATCGCAGTGGACCACAACGCGTGCATCCTGTGCGATCGCTGCGTGCGGGCCTGCGACGAGGTCCGCCGCAACAACGTCATCGGCAGGATGGGGAAGGGCTATTCGGCCCGGATCGCCTTCGATTTGAACGACCCGATGGGGAATTCGTCGTGTGTGGCGTGCGGCGAGTGCATGATCTCCTGCCCGACCGGCGCCCTGACGAATCGGGCCGTAGTCGACCTTACCTCGGTGGTGGCCGATTCGCCGGGGGCGACGCTCGTCCCAGCCGCTGAACTGGCCGAGAATCCGCTTTTCTCCGGAATCTCGCGCCCGTTCCTGGAATGGAACCGGGGGGCCGTGATCCGACGGAGTTTCAAGAAAGGGGAAGTCATTTGCCGTGAAGGGGAATTCGGCTCAACAGCGTTTGTGATGGAACGCGGCAAGTTCGAGGTCCGAATCCGCTCGCCGCTCAGCCACGTCGCCTCCGTGAAAAAGGGACTGTTGGGATTCTTCGGGCGATTGGCAAACGGGCTTACTCGCCGCGATGACGATCGAGCGGCCGGCGGACAAGCAAATCGATTTATCCACGTCGATGCGCCGGTTTCATTGGAGTATGGCGATCCGGTTGCGATTCTGACGCCCGACGACGTGATCTTCGGCGAAATGACCTGCATGAGCCATTATCCGCGATCGGCCACGGTGACGGCCGCGGAAGATTGCACGGTGCTCGAGATTCTTCGCAACGTGCTCTATATGCTTCAGCGCAACAAGGCCTCGAAGCGCGTTCTCGACGATCTCTATCGTCGCCGCTCGCTTGAGACCCACCTGAAAAGCGTGCGCATTTTTTCGGAGGGGCTAGCCGACAAAACGGAGTTCGGCCGGTTCGTCGATTTCCTCCGCAATCGGGTACAGTTGATCCGCGTCCATCCGGGCCAAGTGATCTTTCGCCAAGGCGATCGAGCCGACCATTTTTACATGGTCCGCGTCGGCTTCGTCAAAGTTTCGCAGAGCCGGCTCGGCGGCGAGCACGTGCTGAATTACATCGGCCCTGGCGGCTATTTCGGCGAGATCGGTCTGCTAGCCCATCTGCCCGAGATTCAGGCACTGGCGGCAACAGGGGTGCGCACGGCGACTTGCACCGCGCTCGACCACGTCGATCTGGTGCGAGTCGGCGGCGATGATTTTCGGGAATTGGTCGAAGCGTTTCCCACATTGCGGCGGCAACTGGCAAAGCTGGCCATCGAGCGGTTGGAAGAAAACGAACGGGTCCGCACGCAGATCGAACACGTGCCGCTGGCAGAATTCTTGAGCCAAGGATTGATGAACGCTCAAAGTCTGTTGGTGCTCGATTTGGAAAAATGCACCCGCTGCGACGAATGCACGAAGGCCTGCGCCGACGCTCACGACGGCGTGACGCGACTGATCCGTGAAGGCTTACGATTCGATCGGTTCCTGGTGACCAGCTCCTGCCGCTCCTGTTTGGATCCCTATTGCATGGTCGGGTGCCCGGTTGGATCGATCCGAAGGCGGAACAGCCGCGAGATCGTCATCGAGGATTGGTGCATCGGCTGTGGCAAATGCGCTCAGAATTGTCCGTATGGCAATATCAACATGCACGGTTTTATCACGGGCGAGCAGGCGCCCGATCCGCAGCGGCCGGAGCGGATGATCCCCGTCGTGCGGCAGAAGGCCACGACCTGCGATTTGTGTGCCAGCGTCGATGGCCAGCCGAGCTGCGTTTACGCCTGCCCGCACGACGCCGCGCATCGGATGAGCGGCACGGAGCTGCTCGATTTGGTCGACCTACGGGAAGGATAGAGATCATGCGGTGGTTATTCGCAGCGATTGTCGCGGCGGCCACGATGGCTTTGGCCGCTTGGCTCGCTGCCGCCGACTCGACTCCCGCACCAATGGCTCCGGAAACGATCTCGTCGCCCAGTCCCACGTCGCACCCGACCGATCCCGCCTCTGAAACGACCGCATCGATCGCTCGACGCTTTCTTGGTGTCAGTTCCTGCGCCTCAGTGGCGTGCCACGGCGGCCCGATCTCGGCCGATCCGAGCGCCAAGTGGCGCAGTTCGTATACCGTCTGGGCCACGATCGACAAGCACAGCCGCGCGTTTTCCGTGCTCTTCGAGCCGCGCTCGAAGCGAATTGTCCAGTTGCTCGATCATCTGCCGAGCGTCGATCAGGCTCGGCCGTATCAGGAAGAGCGCTGTCTGGCCTGTCATTCGACCGGCCAAAGTTTCCAGAAGACGGACACCAGCATTCTGGCCGACGGCGTCGGCTGCGAACTCTGCCATGGCCCGGCCCAGAATTGGCTCAAGAAACACACGGAGCGAGCCTGGCTCGATTCTCGCGCCGCCAAGTTCGAGCCATTGCCGGACATGACCGACACCCGCGACCTGCTCCCCCGAGCAATGGCTTGTGCGAAATGCCATGTCGGGTCACGAGAGCCAGGCCAGCCGGCCCGCGACGTGAATCACGACCTGATCGCCGCGGGCCATCCGCGGCTCGATTTCGAGTTCCACGCTTATTCGGGCGTAATGCCGAAGCATTGGACGGATGAACCAGGAAAGAAACCAAACTACAAGACCGATCGCGAGACGCACGCCGCGGCCTGGGCCATTGGCCAAGCGGTCTCGGCGGAGGCGGCGCTTAAGCTCATCGCCGCTCGCGCGGTGGCGGACAAACCGCAATCGGTTGCTGCCGCGAAGACATTGCCGATCGCCCGCCATCCCGAATTCTCGGAATACGACTGCTACGCTTGCCATCATGAACTCAGCAGCAAGTTCCCCAGCAGCCGCCAGGCGCTTGCCCGAATGGATCCCAGCCATCATTCGCCTGGATCATTGCCGAGGAGTACGTGGTATTTCACATCTCCCCAACTGCTGAGCGACGCCCAGTCCGGGTTAGCACCGGCGGGCCAACTCGCGAAATCGCTAACCAAACTCATTGGCGGCACGTGGTCGCCGGACGATCCGTCGACAGCGGATCAAAATGTCGCGGAATTGGCCGCGTCCATGCGCCATCTGGCCGAGGCAGAAGCCAAAGCGTCATGGGACGAATCGATGATCGACCGGCTACTAGCCCGCGCGACCGATGTTTCCACACTCGCGCCGAATTGGGACAGCGCCGCGCAGCGGTTCCTCGCGATCGAGGCGCTGTTGGCGGCGCGGCGCGAGTTGCCTTCGCGATTGGGTCAAGCCGCGTCGGCCGAAGAACTTGAGATCGATCAGGCGCTCGGAGAAATTCACAAGCTCCTCGAATTCCGAATTGACGCCAGCACGGGGTCGAGCGAACCCGTCAAAGGGGCAACGGATCACGCCGCGCCGCGGATTGACAGCCCGCGCGGCTACGATCCGCTCGCCGTGCAACAGGCATTTTCTCGAGTCTTCGCGGCCATCGGCAAGACGCTGCGCGTCGGGGAGAGTAAATGAAATCGCGCCTCGCGCTAGTCCGACCTGGCATCGCCGCGGCGCTAGCGCTGCTCGCGCCGGCCGCTTGGTTCGGCTTCGGGCTGGGGGCCGGAGCAGACGGTCAAGGTGTCCCCGCACTCAATGCCGCAGAGAAGCCGGAATCGCCGTCGGCCCGATATATGGGGACCGCCTCCTGCTCGCTGTGCCACGACAACGGCTCCCCTCGATTCCCTACCGACCTGGTCAGTCTAAACGAGTATCACATCTGGGCAGCCGACGACAAGCAAGATCGCCACGCCGCCGACGTGCATCATTTGGCATATAAGGCGCTAGTCGGCCCTCGGGCGAAGGAAATCGAGCAGGCAATGGGGCGGCCCGACGGCTGGGCGACCACCGCCGAGAGCGGCTGCTTAAGTTGCCATTCCGCGAACCTGCACGCCAATAATTGCGATCACTCACTAAATATCCCGGTGGAACTCGCGCAAGGGGTCGGTTGCGAGGCCTGCCACGGCCCGGCATCGCTCTGGATCGACAAGCATTGGAAGCGCTCCGAGTGGCGCGACGACAAGCAGCTTTCCGCGGAGGCGAAGCAAGATCGCTACAAGTTGACGAACGTTCGCGATCCTGTCGCGCGGACGGAGCTTTGCCTTTCGTGCCATCTCGGCAATAGGACGGAGGGAAAGTTCATTACACACGAAATGTTCGCCGCTGGCCATCCGCCGCTGCCGCCGTTTGAAATCGAGGCGTTTCTAGACAACATGCCGCGACATTGGCGGCCCGCCGCGGAAAAGCCGCCCGACGCGCAGGCGTATCTTGGCTTTCGTCCGCTCGAGCGAACGCGGGCAGTCGTCTTGGAAGGATTGATCGAATTACGAGCTTCAATCCGATTGCTCGCCGAACAGACGAAGGAGTCCCGGCCTCCCAACGCCGAGCCGAATCGCGGCGTGTCAGATTTCGCGCTCTACGATTGCGCCGCCTGCCACCACGAACTCATCATTCCGAGCCAGCGGCAGGAGCGAGGCTACAATGACTTCGCTCCCGGCCGGCCGGCGCTGCGCTATTGGGCTTTGCCACTGGCCGAGCTTGGCCTGGGCGCCGTCAAGCCGGATGATGCTGCGTCAGATCGGACAAAGCTCGAAGCGATTCTGTCGCCACTGGCGGCCGCTGCAAACGAATCACCGTTCGGCCTGCCGGCTGCGATTGGCGCTGCGGCGCACAAAGTCGCTGCCGAACTGGACAAGTCGATCACGTCACTCGCGGCGAAAGATTTTGACACGGCCAGCGCCAAACGGATGCTCGCTCAGGTGTGCCGAATTGGCAGCGATTCGCCGCTGGATTACGATTCGGCGCGGCAAATGACGTCGGCGATCGAGGCAATCGTTGCCGATTTGGGAGACAAGCTCGACACAAACTCCGTCGCAGCGGCCGAGTCGCTCTTGCGTGGGACGTCATTGACCAACACTTCGGGTTTCGACCCCGAAGACTTCCGCGCCAAGCTCAAAAACCTCGCCAATGCTTTGGCACATTAGTCATCGCCATCCGACAGGTCAACGCGGTGCGATGCGCGCCACTCGAACGAGTATCACGGAACCCGGGACGTCAGTTACGAGAAAGAAGGGATTGGATTGCCACGAATGCCGGAGATTGGCCCATGAATTGCAGATCAACTCTTCCGGAATTTGATGTCGCCTCGCGGGACTTGATGACATGCCCGCGCGGCTCGATACGAGAAAACGAGGGTCCGTCGATGTATTGCCCAACTGAGTGCGTACCGCGCGGAGCGCCTTTGGTGCTGGCTCGACAGCGACTAGTGCAGATTTCGCAGATTGCTCGCGAATCGCGGGGGAGCGACGTTATTTGTCGTCACTGGCCGAACTCGCGTTTCGACCGGATTGAGCGGCTCGCTTCCACGCTGCTGGAATCTCCGCCTGCCGACCTAACGGCGATGGCGATGGACGAACTGGAACTGTTGCGCAGCGCGCTCCACAGCAATATGTCGCGATTTACGGACCTCCTGGAAGACGTGCACGACAAGCCGGATTGGCGCTTGGCCTATTTATGTTATTTCGTGCCGTTTGCGCTGGCGGTGCTCTGCGACGCGACCTGGGGAAAATAGTAGCGGCCGGGGACTGGGGGCTCGAGACGCGCAGGCGGAGCCTGGACTATCTTCCAGTCAAACGCGCCGGTGCATCGGTTCGAAAAAAACCGGCCCGCCGATCACGAGGAGCGGCGGGCCGGCGGTTTATTGAGTTTCGCTGGCGACGACTAGAGGTTCTTGAATAGGGCCAGCACTTGCTGCGGGGCCGAGTTCGAGATCTGCAAGACCGAGGTGCCCGATTGCACCAGGATTTGCGCCCTGGTCAGGTTCGCCGTTTCGACGGCGAAGTCGGCGTCCTGAATGTTGCTCTGAGCGTTCGTCAGGTTCGAGACCGTATCGGTCAAGGTATTGATGTTGGTCTGGAGCGTCGTCGATTGGAAGGCGCCGAGTTGACCACGCAGGCTGGCGACTTTCGTGATCGCTTCACTGACGACGGCGGCCGCGCCGGTCGTGTCGGTGGTCAAACTCTTGTCTCCGCCGGAACGAAGCTCGTAGAGGGTTCCGGACACGCCGCCGAGCGTTGTGGTGCTAACGCTGGGGATGCCGAGGCGAGCCTGTTCTTGCGAGACTACATCGGGACCGAGCTGGAAGTTCGCCCCGCCACCGGTGATCGAGAAGTTAAAGCTGTCTCCCGAGGCGAAGTTCGCGTTCACCGAGAAGCTGAGGTTCAGCGTCGAGGTGTTGAGCGAGGCCGCCAGCCCATTGCCGTTCGCCTCAACGCCGTTGATCCGGGCCTGAATGTCCGTTCCGACGTTTCTGGTCGAGGCGGTGTGGTCGGCGAGATGGGTCGAGAACGATCCCGACAGGGCCTTGGCCGACACGAAGGCGGCCGATCCATAGTCGGTCGAATCGAGCTTGAGCTGGCTGCCGGAGATCGTGGCGGTTACGCCGGTCGAGTCACTGACCTGATTCACGGCCGTCTGGAGCTGGGCCAGCGTCGTGCCGGCGCCGAAATTGAACACCTGGAATCCCTTGTCGCCGCCGATCTGCAGGATCGTGTTCGAGGCCAACGGGCCGCCGGAGTAAATCAATTGGCCTTGCTTCGCCTGTTGATCGACGTTGACTAGCACGCCGACCGAAGTGCCAGTCCCAAAATCGGCCTGATTGATCTGGAGATCGGAGATGGCCGCGCTTCCCGTGGCGCCTCCGGTAGTGACGTTGGTCAGCGTGCCCGCGGCATTGCTGCCCAATCCTCCGCCCGCAGTCGCGGCGCTGAACGTTCCGTTGGCGTTGATTGCCGAAATCAATTGGCTTGTCGTGGAATTGGCATTCGAGTGGATCGTCAACGTGTTGGTGCCGGCGTTGTACGAGGCGGTTTCGTGCCCCGTCGCCGCGTTCTGATTGATGACCACGCTGGTGTTGTTGAATGCGGTCCCTCCGGTGACGGCGGTCAAGTTGATTTCGTTGTTGTACGCGCCCCCGGTCGTCACCGCTGACGTTGTGCCGGCCTGAACCGGATTCGTGCCGGCGCTGGTAGTGCTGCCGCTGAATACGCCGGTGGCATTGATCGCCGCGACGATTTGAGCGGTGGTGGACGCGGCGTTCGAGTGGATCGTCAACGTATTGGATCCAGCGCTGTAGGCGGCCGTCTCGGCGCCGGTTGCGGCATCGTTCGTCACCGTGACGTTCGCATTGTTGTAGGCCGTACCCGCCGCCGATGCGGAAAGTACGATCTGATTGTTGAAGCTGCCGCCGGCGGTCGTGCCACTACCCGTGCCGACCGTGCCGGCATTGGCCACCACCGCGGCGAAGGCCGAATTGGCACTGGCGTTGGCTGCCACGGCGGCGACCACGCTCGCGGCGGTCGCGGCGCTGTTTGCGGTTATGGTGAGGGTCTTGGCGACCGAATCGTATGCCGCGGTGGCCGTTGCGCCTGAGTTGCCGGCGACGTAGTCGATCGTGACGCCGTTGTTGCCGTAGCCGTTGCTCTTGGCAGTGAATGTCACCGAGCCACCGCCCGTGCCCACGACCGTTGCGGCCGCGGCCGCATCCGAGGTCCCTCCAAAGCTGCCGGTGGCTTCGACGTTAAGCTGTGTGCCGATCGTGCCGGTCGCTTTCGGATCGACGGTGCCGGCCGAGGACGTGAGGAAGTCCAAGCTGCCGTCCAAGAGGCGGCGGTTTTGGAACGAAGTGGATTGCGAGATGCGGTCGATGGCCGCCAGGGACGAATCAACCTGCAATTGATTGGCCGCGATTTGGTCGGTGCTCAAGGCGCCGGTGTTGGCGGCGTCGCTCACCAACCCGCGAATGCTGTTCAACAAAGTGCTGACCTGGCTGAGCGCGCTGTCAGCGGTCGAAATCAGCTCGTTGGCCTGCTGGCTATTGGTGATCGCTTGATTCGTGCTGTTGATATCGCTTTGCAACACTTGGCTCGCGATCAGGCCGGCCGGGTCGTCGGCGCCGGTGTTGATCCGCAAACCAGTGCTGAGCCGAGTGAGAGCTTGCTGCAATTGATTGTGCGACCGCGCCAACGCCGTTTGGGCGACCAAGGAACTGACATTTGTGTTAATTCGGCTCATCTCTGAACACCTTGGATGGTAAAAGGGTGCTTTGGATCGTCGCGCAACTTGATCGCCGACAAGAGCGATCTAGGGGGAGCTATCGACTATTCAAAATGAGGGCTTTAGGTAAAATAAGGAATTCCACCAATCCTGCACTCCAGAATCTATTTCGGCAGGCGAATTGGCAAAGACCAAATAAAACAACCCTCTTGGGTGTGTTGCAAACTGGTCCGCCGCGCGTGCGCGCCGCGCTAATCGCTACAAACGAGAAAGTCGGCTCAGCTTTTCCCGCTTGGCCCGGGCTGAGGGCGATCGCCGGCGGGTTTCCCCAAGGCCTGCGTATCCCTCGGTTCCAACCGGCTCGCGCGGAGGTTTTCGCGCTGAATCGCGTCGTAGACCTCCTGGCGGTGCACGGGGATTTCCGCCGGGGCGTTGATCCCTAGCCGCACCTTATCGCCGCGAATATCGACAATCGTGATGACGATGTTATCACCGATCACGATGCTTTCGTCGCGCTGTCTCGACAACACAAGCATCGGTGGCTCCTTCCTAACTACGCGGTCTTAAGCAAACGACGCGTGACGTTTAGTTCGTATTGAATCGGATAATCGTTGTTGGCAATCACCTGTCGCCCCAAGTGCCGCTGGAGGTTGACCACCAGCGGGGCTTTAAGGTTTAGGGTGATTGTGCCCTCGTTCTTGCCGACGATGACCAACACTTGGGCCTGCCGCGGCTCGGTCAGTTCGAGCGGCGCAAGTTCACTTCGCGACACGCGCAATTGGTAGCCTGCCACAAACCGACGTGGGCTAATCACCGCCACCGCGATTTCGCGACGCGCCGTGCTCTGCAGCCAACCCAAGGCATCGTTCTCGGCATCCGCCAGCAAGACCCATTCGCGGCAATCCTCCAGCCCGAGGATTCCCGCGGGAAAGAGAAGCCGATCATTGGCGCCGACTTCGAGCCGACCGAAACGAGTTGTGTTGATCCACATCTTCTCTGCCTCCGTGCAAATCGGGTCCTCCTGACCATGCATTGACTACATCGGACGTGGAGGCGATTACGGAAAAGAAAATGTCTCGGCAATATACGAAGTTAGGGCGGTCCGGCACGGCCCCACCACTGTTCGCCTCGGCATTGCCGTTTCAGACGACATAAACCGAGGAATTGTCCTGGGCCTGCCGCAATCCGTCCCACACCACGGAACGCCACGGAGGTCGTTCCCTGCAACTCGGCGGCTACGCCGCCTGTAGGGAACGGGCCTCCGTGCCGTTCCGACTCCGCGGAGTTCCGTCTCCGTGCCGTTCCGAATATTGCCGAGCGGCGCGAATGAACTTGCTGAAATGGCGAGAATCCATCAAGATCGGCCCAGCCGACAAGCTCAATGCGCGAAAAGGGAACTTCGGATGAATGATCTGACCATCTGCTCGGTCTCGTTTCACAGCGGGCTGCATCTAGCCGCCAACTACGATTTGACTCGCGAAATCAATGGCGATGTGCGCTGGATCGTCGCGCAAAACGGCCCGGTGGAAGACCTCCCTCGATTCACCGTGATTCCCGGCGCGATCGCGCCGGCGAGCATCGGCCCCGGCAACCAGAACATCAAGGCCGCCAGCTACCATCACGCCCTGGGGCTCAATGCCACATTGCCGCACATCAAGACGCGGTTCGCGCTGTTTCTCGATCCCGACTTCTTCGTCGTGCCGCCGCTGGCTCTAATCCTTGATCACATGACCTCTCAGCGGTTGGCATTCTTCGGGGCGCCCTACGCCATCGATCCCAACAAACCGCGCCGTCAAGACTTCCCGTGCGCCTTTTGCATGTTCGTCGACACGGAGCAAGTCGACGTCGCCAAATTCGATTTCATGCCGGACGTATCCCGTCTGGACGTCATGGCCGACACAGGCTTCCAGATTTGCACTCGATACAGCAACTCGCCGCACGACGTGGCGCTCCCTTCCTACTCGGCCGGCCCAACACCGTATCGCCACACGACGCGCCAGTTGAGCGACATCTGCAAGCACCAATTTGCCAAGGCATCGACCGACGCCTATTTTTGGGAGGATAAACTTTTCGGCATCCACTTGCACATGAAGCTGCACATTAATCTGCTGACGATCGGGAAATTCGCGACCAAACTTGCTGCGAGGGCCGACTTGCAAACCGTGCGGCAAATCGTCACCACCGCCCGCGGCCATTGGGACCTAACGGCGAACTCGTCGCCCAGCACACGATCCGCGTCCGACGCCGCGTAAAACAGTTTGATTAGGGCGCGCTGTGCGCGCCAAATCCGCGTGGAATTCAGTTCTTGTGTAAACGCCTCGCCAAACTTGCACCCGTCGGTTCGCAAGCGAACCGGCTAACGAACGACCACTGGCCTCCGACCTCCGACCTCCGCCGTGCTTCCGCTCTTCAAAGTCTTCGTCGCCCCGGAAGCCAAAGAGCTGGTCGAACAGACTCTCTTCTCGGGCTATATCGCCCAAGGCCCCAAAGTCGATGCCTTCGAGCAATTGCTCAGTGAGCATTTCGCCAATGAGCGGATCTGCACGGTCAATTCCTGCACCTCGGCGATCCATCTCGCGCTGCATCTGATCAAGCGCGAATACGGGCTGCCGGATGCCGCCGAGGTGATCTCATCGCCGCTCACCTGCGCGGCGACAAATTTTCCCGTGGTCGCCAATCGCCTGGCGATCCGCTGGGCCGATGTCGATCAGCGTACGCTGAACATCGATTTGGCCGATGTCGAGCGAAAGCTGACTTCCGAGACCCGAATTCTATTGTTCGTCCATTGGGGAGGTTATCCGATCGACTATGAGCGACTGAGCGAAATCAAGGCCCGATATCGCCGCCGCTATGGGCAAGACCTGATCGTCGTCGAAGACTGCGCCCATGCTTGGGAATCTTTTTACCGCGGCAAGCGCGTCGGCGCGGTCCAAGACAACTTCGCCTGCTTCAGCTTTCAAGCGATCAAGGCCCTGACCACATCAGACGGCGGCCTGCTGATCGCCCCTTCCGAGGGGCTCTGTCGCCAGGCTCGATTAGCCCGCTGGTTCGGGCTGGATCGTGACAACAAGCTCGACTTTCGCAGCAGCCAAGACATCCCCGATTGGGGCTTCAAGTTCCACATGAACGACGTGGCGGCGAGCATCGGGCTGGCGAATTATCCGCACGTCGCCGGCTTGGTCGCCCGGCACAAGGAAAACGCCCGCGTCTACTATGAGGAGCTGCGCGACCTGCCCGGGCTGATGCTTCCTGAGCGCCGCGAGGGATTCGATTCCTCCTACTGGCTGTTCACGATTCGAGTGGCTGATCGGCCGGCGTTCGTGCGCTCGATGGAAAGCCACGGCATCCAAGTGAATCAAGTCCATGCTCGCAACGACAAATACGGCGCTTTGGCGGAGTTTCGCGCCGACTTGCCGCAGATGGACCAGATCGCCGATGATATGATTTGCATTCCGGTTGGCTGGTGGCTTGGCGACGCAGAGCGGCGGCACATCATCGATACGATCAAGCGAGGCTGGTAATGCCGGACGAAATCTGGATCAAGCCCGCGGAGCTGGCCGACGTTTCGCAGATCGTCGCCCTGCGCAACGATCCATCGACGCTGCTGCACCTGCACGACGCGAATCAATACAACGCGGCGCAAACGGAAATGTGGCTCCGCGGCCTTCCCGCCACGTCGAAGCGCTATTCCGTCTTCGAGTGGCTCAATTCGCCGAGCGTCCCGGTGCAATGCGGGGAATTCGTCGGGCTGGTGCGGATCGATCGCATCGATTCAATCAATCGCAACTGCGCCGTCGGCCTGGACCTTGTCCCCCAGCACCGCGGCAAGGGGCTCTCGGCGAAGGTGTATGCCTGGCTGTTGGACTATCTCTTCCACCAGCTCAACATGCACATGGTCTACCTCGAAGTGCTCGAATCGAACGAGCGGGCGATCCATGTTTACGAGCGGCTCGGGTTCCGCGTCGATGGCCGGCTGCGGCAGCGGATTTTTCGCAACGGGACCTATGAAGACTCGATCCTGATGTCTCTGCTACGGAGTGAATACGAGTCATGAGCAGTGTTCTGGTAACGGGGGGCGCCGGTTTCATCGGCCACCATCTGATCGAGCATCTCTTCAAGAACACCGACTGGCAGATCGTCTGCCTCGATCGGCTCGACACTTCTGGCAATCTCAACCGGCTCACCGAAATCCTCGACGGCACGCCCGACTATAAGAAGCGATTCCATTTCGTCTGGCACGATTTGAAAGCGGCGATCAATAGCCAGATCGCCCATTCGATCGGAAAGGTGCGGCATATCTTTCACTTGGCGGCAGGATCGCACGTCGATCGGAGCATCGCCGATCCGCTGTCGTTCGTGTACGACAACGTGGTGGGAAGCGCGCATCTGCTCGACTACGCTCGGCATGTCGATTCGCTGCAATCGCTCGTGAATTTCTCGACCGACGAAGTTTTTGGCCCTGCCCCGCACGGCACTTTTTACGCCGAATGGGACCGTTACGACTCGACGAATCCTTATTCAGCCACGAAAGCCGGCGCGGAAGAGTTGGGAATTGCATTCGCCAACACCTACGGCCTGCCGGTGATCACGACGCACTCGATGAACGTGTTCGGCGAGCGGCAGCATCCGGAAAAGTTCGTCCCGATGTGCATCAAGCGGATTCTGCACGGCGAGAAGCTGCTGATCCATTGCAACAAGGCCAACGAGCCGGGAAGCCGGCACTACATCCACGCCCGCAACGTCTCCGACGCGGTGCTATTCCTGGCTGAGAAGGGCCAGAAGCGCGAGAAATACAACATCGTCGGCCACAAAGAGGTGAACAACCTGGAGATGGCCCAGTTCATCGCCGACATTCTCGGCAAGCCGCTCAATTGCGAGCTGATCGACTTCCACTCCAGCCGCCCCGGCCATGACCTGCGCTACGCCCTGAAGGACACCAAGCTCAGCGGCCTGGGCTTCGAATACAAAGTGAGCTTCGACGAATCGCTGCGCCGCGCCGTCTGGTGGAGTTTTACGAACAAGCGCTGGCTCGAGTAATGACGAATGTCTAACGTCGAATGACGAAAGAATGACGAAGCACTAATGACGAATCGCAAGCGGATTTGATCTTCTTAGTCATTCGTGCTTCGTCATTCTTTAGACATTCGTCATTCGTCCTTCAACATTCTTCAAGCATACTCTTGCGTCGTCGGCTTGATGACCAACTCGGCCACGTGCGCTCGCGGCGGCAGGCAGGCGATCATCACCACGGCCGCCGCCACGTCCTCGGCCTGCAAGATTCGCGCGCGATGCTCGGCAGTGACCGGCGTCGGCCGATTGTCGAGGATCGGCGTATCCACCTCGCCCGGATAGATATTCGTCACGCGGATGCCGTTCCGCCCTTCTTCATTCGAAGCAAATGTGCCAAGCGCCGACATCGCAAACTTCGAGGCGGAATACGCCACGCCCCCCAGCCGCAACGCTCGCTTCCCCGCGATCGACGAGATATTGATCACCAGCCCGTCGCGCCGCTCGCGCATCTGCGGCAGCACCGCCTGCAAGCAGTTGAACGCCCCGGTGGCATTGATCGTCACGAGCCGGTCCCATTCCTCGGACGTCGTCTCGGCCAACAAACGATGCACGACATTCAGCCCCGCCCCGTTCACGAGAATATCGATTGGCCCGAGCTTCTCGGCCGCCCATTGAAACAGCCGGGCCACGCTCGCCCGATCGGCCACATCGACGGCGTGCGTCAAGAGCGGCATCGCCCCGCGATATTTCCCGGCCGCCTCGCGCAGCTTCTCCTCGCGCCGTCCAGCGATCGCCACCCGGCATCCTTCATCAGCCAGCGCCGCGGCAATGCCAAACCCGATCCCAGTCGCGCCGCCAGTGACCAGCGCCGTTTTTCCCGATAGTTTCATGTGAAATGATCGTGCGAGTGCTCGGTCTCGTTAAGCGGTTCACTTGCGAACCGAAGTGTCCGTGCGACGTAACGACGAGCGCCGTCGTTCCGTCCGCCACGTTCACCCATTCATACACCGCCCCGCGGCACATCGCAACATGCGTCGCCCGCTCCCGACCTCATCCTTCATCCTTCACCCCATCCCTAGCCCCGCGACCCCCGACCCTTGTATAACCACACTATCGGGGCCGTAGCTCAATTGGTTAGAGCAGCAAACTCATAATTTGTTGGTTCCTGGTTCGAGTCCAGGCGGCCCTACTCGCGTGAGGCCGGCACGGCGGCCGGCCGATCGCCACAGTTGAATTCACAACCGATTCAACCACGGCGGCCTATCGTTTCGGCCCGGCGTTTTGCACGACGTTGACAACGACCGGCCGGCGCTCTTTGGCTTCAGTTGCCTTGACGACGCGCCGAGCGTGAATGATGCGGGGGATTCCATTGCACAACGTCAACAGCGGGCTAATAACCAAGCCAGAAAACATACGCCCGAACACCCGCCGAGTACGGTAGCGCAGACAAGGACGCAGCCGACACCCCCGCCAGCATACCGCTCGATGAGTTTTCGGTACTCGTCATGACCGAGACCTTTCATGCCCGCCGTGTCGGAACGGTCTGCCCAGCGAATAAAGAACCACTCTGCCATAGCGTCGTGCTTGCGCTTGATAATTCGCAGGGATACTTCGCGCATGATCCTGTTCAGTTCCGGCGAGTAATTCGCGTTACCGGCACTATAGACGCGGAACGTTTTCTCCGAATCGTTGCGAAGTAACCTCCATGTTTTCGCGAATTGGTACTTGTTATGGCAGCCAAGCACGATGTCAGAAAGCGCTCTGAAATCTCCCTCAAGACCGAATTGCTCAATGCCGCGAACCAGCTTGTTTTCGTCATCCGAGAGCGAGGCTAACCAGACATCGGGGGCGGGGGTCCAGTGCTTCCGAGTCCTTTCAAGGAACTCCGTGGCGACCGAGTATATGTTCGACATAATATTGGCCGCTAGCTTTTCGTTTATTCGCGGAGCAATCGGCGAGAGTGCGCACCCATCGGCGAGACCGAATTCCGGCCGGCTAACGTAACTCCAAGCAACTGTCGGGACCGTCGTTGAACGAAGTTAGGCTACGTAGTCGGCTCGCCGCTTGATGCTCCGGCCGGCGGTTGCT
>DASZFO010000373.1 GCA_035939775.1 Pirellulales bacterium
ATAGTAACAAATACACCCGCGGTCCCCAACAATTCCCTCTGGCCGCCGACCCGATCGCCTCAAGGAGCTTCCTGTGATCTGTCGACCGTCTCGGACATCGCTCTCGGCCCTTTGCACTTTGCTGAGTCTTGGCTGCACCACGCTCCTCGGCGCGGTGCCGAAGAGCGAAACTCTATTGCCCGATACGGCCAAGGCATTCATTTCCGTGGCCGACATCGGCATGCTCCGCGAGAGCTTCAATCGCACGCAATGGGGCCAACTGGTACACGACTCGGCGATGCAACCATTCGTCGAGGATTTTCGTCACCAGTTGCAGCAAAAGGGGGTTCGCCAGCTCGAAGAGATGGGACTCAGTTGGCAAGAACTGGAAGGCGTGCCGGGCGGCGAGGTCAGCATCGCCGTGGTCCGGCCGCAACCGGGGCGGCGGGCGATCGTGATGATGATCGACGTCGCCGGGCACAAGGATCAAGCCACGGCCCTATTGGAAAAGATCGGCACGAACCTCGTGCGGCGCGGCGCGACCGCGCTGCCGCGCGACTCTCGCGACAGGATGATCATCTACAATCTGCCCGCGGAAGAGGGGAAGCGGGCGGGACGTCAAGCTGCTTATTTCCTCAAGGACGATTTGCTGGCCGCCTCCGACGACCTGGAAACGCTCCAGCGGATCGCCGCCGCGATGGCGACCGACCGCACCGACAGCCTGGCCCACTTCAAGCCGTTTCACGAGATCGTGGAGCGCTGCGACAAATCGGCCGGCGGCGTTTCAACGCAGGTCCGCTGGTTCATTGAACCATTCGGCTACGCCACGATGGTCCGCGAGAGCGCGACCGGCCCGCGACGCAAAGGGATCGACCTGCTGACGGCTCTCAAGAATCAAGGCTTCACGGTGATCCAAGGCATCGGAGGCTATCTGAACTTCTCGGCCGACGGCTGCGATCTCGTTCATCGCACGATGGTCTACGCTCCTCCGCTGCCGGGGCATGAGAATAGCGTGGACAAATACGAGCTGGCCGCGCGGCTTTTGAAGTTCCCAACTAGCGGCGATCTCGAGCCGCAATCGTGGGTCCCACGGCACGTGGCGACGTACAACACCTTCAATCTGGACATCAAGACGGCCTTCGCCGCCGTCGGGCCGCTAGTCGATGAAATCGCCGCCGAGAAGGGTGTCTTCCACGACGTGATCGACAGCCTCAAGAACGATCCGCAAGGCCCGCAGGTCGATATCGAAAAAGACTTGATCGGCAATCTCGGCACGCGGGTGAGCGTCGTCACGGATTATCAATTGCCGATCGGACCGAAGAGCGAGCGGCTCTTGGTGGCGGTCGAAACCGCGAACGAGGCGATGGTCGCCGAAACGGTCGCCAAGACGATGAAGGGAGACGCCGCCCGTCGCGAATTCGAAGGGCACGTAATCTGGGAGATCGTCGATGAAGAGTGCGCCGTACCGGACTTGAAGATTGAAGACTCCGGCGCAGTCAATCACGCCGACCGCGAGGACGTCGCCGCCGCCGACAAGAAGGCGAAGGACCATCCGCTGATGCAAAACGCGGCGGTCACCGTGGCCTTCGGGCATTTGTTCGTGGCCTCGAATCTCGGTTTCCTCGAGACGATCCTGCACCAAGCCGGCAAGTCGGACGGGCTGGCCTCGTGTGCCGACTATCGGCTGGTGGCCAACCAGATCAAGACCTTGGGCGGAGGCAGCGACATGAGCTTCCGGCTGTTCTCGCGCACCGACGAAGAATACCGCCCAACCTACGAGTTGATCCGCACGGGACAGATGCCGAAATCCGAATCGGTGCTCGGCCAGCTATTGAACGCCCTACTCGGTGACGGCAAGGAGGGCGTCGTTCGCAAGCAGCGGATCGACGGCGGAAAGCTTCCGGAATTCGACACGATCAGCCACTACTTCGGCCCGGCCGGCACGTATGTGACGAGCGAACCGAACGGCTGGTTCATCACCGGCTTCATGCTCGACAAGTCGAAAATCTCCGAACCGACCGCCGACGACGCCAGCCCGCGAATCGACGCCGCGGCTGCCAAGCCCGCCGAAGCAGCCGCCGCCAAGAAAGACACGACGGCGGTCAAAGAGACCGCGGACGCTAAAGAGCCGCCGGCCAAGGACGCTCCGGCGAAGTCACCCTCGGCCGCTCAATCGGCCCCAGCGGCCGTCACCGGCCAGAAGCCGGCGGAGACGACGACGAAGTAGGCCTCATTCACTGCTCGACTTTCGCCCAAAACGGGTGCTGCCGATCGCCGCGGGTGCGCACGTCTTCAAGCATCAGAGGGATGCTCGGCTTGATCATGCCCTTGGCCGTGGCGACGCGAGTGCCGTTGATCTTTACTTCGATTGGCAGGGTAAAGTTGACGTACTCCGGCGAGAGCCAGACGGTCAGCTTGGCGGAGTGCATCTCGACGTTCACACCGTTGGCCGGCGCGGCGACTTGTCTCACCGTCAGATTCATTGGCAGCGTATTGCGCGGCGGCGGCCAGGTGGCTGGATCGACCATCTGTCCGGCCGGCATATCGCTCAGCTCGACGCACCAGAAGAAATTGTCCCACGTGCGCATGGTCACGGCATGAAATTCCTTGGGGAAGAAGTCGCGCTTTTTCCGCCCCATCCAATCGAAGATTCGGAGGATTTCATCGGAGAAGTGCTCGTGCCCCCGACCCTGATATTCCACTAGCGTCATGTCCCAACCGGGCTGCATGTAATACTTGTCAAACTGCGGGGCGTTCGTGACGGTCTTGCCTCCGTCCAACTCGCCGCTGACGAAATACATCGGCAATTTCGCGGCATTCTGCCAATACCGTTCGACGTATTTGCCCATAGTAGCGGTGATCGGGATCACGCCGGCCCAGAGATCGGGATGGGCGAGGGCGATATCCCAGGCGGCATCGCCTCCCATCGAATGACCTGAGAGATAGACGCGGTCGGTGTCGATCGAGAATCGCTTGCAAGCGTCGCGCAGCGCCCCCAGCGCGATGGCATGCTCGCGGGCTGAATACTCATATTGCATCTGATGCGGCTTGGTCGAGGCGGGGGCGATGACGATGTAGCCTTGCCGTGTTGCTTGCCCGCGGCGCATCCTCGAAAGGCCGACGCCGCCGCCCGCATCGACCTTGGGCTTTTCTGGCGCGGTCCGGCCCGGCTTGGCGCCATCCTTGCCTGGCTTATCTTTAGCGGCGTCCTTGCTTTCGGGCTCATCGGGATTGCCGAGATGGGCCGCTTTATTCTCCGCCTCGGGCGAGATCCCTGCCCACCAATCGATTTGCAGTTCTGGAGTCGAGCCCTCGGCATGCAGCGTGACGACGGTCGGATACTTGATATACGGATCGTACTCCGGCGGTAATTGGACGAAATACGTCGCGTCGGGCTCGTTTGGAAGCCCGACCTTGATTTCGAGCTTGTAGAAGCCGGGCGATTCCTGCTCCGGCGTGTCGATGGGGGGCTTCATGTGAGAAAGCAGCTCGGACACATACTTCGGCGAGGCCGCTTGCTGCGAGTCCATGGGTTCGAGCAATTGTTCGCGCTTGAATTTTTGCGGCTCGGTGAGATAGTCGCGAATGATTTTCCGCGTTTCCAGAAGCGAGAGTGCCGTTTGCAGGTTCTCGATCGCGTCGTTCGGCCCGACGAGCCAGCCGCTGATCGCCAGCGCCACCTTTTGCTCGGGCGTCATATCGGGATCGTCCGCCAACCGTTTGAACGGGGCCATTCGATCGAGCGTGGCAATGTTTAGCTCAAGCTGGATTTCATCGCGGATCGGCTTGAGCTGCTTCTTGACATCGTGATCTTTGACCTTGCTGACCTGCTCGTCGAACTGATTGATGATCTCTACGCCGAGCTGCTGGATCTTCGTGTATTTCTCGATCTTGTCGCGGGCCGCTTGCAGCACGACGCCGCTGACGTTGTCCGTGGGAAACATTTGGAGCATCCATTTGGCGAGCTGATGCTGGCCCGCCTTGCCCCGAGTCTCAATTTCGCTAAGCCGTCGCTTCGCGCTCAACTCGCGCAGGGCCGTGGCCTGAAGGTCGAGCGCCGGCAAATCGGGGAAGTCCTTGAAATCCCGGATGACCTGTTGCAGTTCGGCTTCGGCGTCCTGGAATCGCTCGGCTTGCATGTAGAACCGCACCAGCTTTAGCCGATGGTCCGGGTTCTTTGGGTCGATCTGCTTCATCAGGATCGCATTGAGCACGTCGCGCGGGATCGAACTCGTTGCAATCCGCATGTCCCAGAGATAAGTCACGCCGTTTTGCCTGATCGATTCGACCTTGCACCATGTCGGAGTGATCTCGGTGATTCCTTGGATCACGGGTCGCTGCTGCCCTTGGATCGCCATGATAAAGATTCGCCGGCCCCATTTGTCCCATGGTCCCACTTGAACGATCGCGCCGAGCGCGGCGACTGGCGCGCCGGCGGACGCCAGATCTTGCGCGATGTCAAAGTGTTCGAATCGCGGCGGCGCCGAGGCATCGACTAGTTTCGGGTCTACCAACCGCTTTGGGACGAAGGTGCGGGTCAGGTCGTCGTCGCACATCAGAATGTGCTTGACGTCGGCTGCCGCGGCACTATTAGCAAACGGACTGATGGCGATGTTCGCGATCTCCGCGAACCGGCCCTCGAGGACTCGCCCATCGAGGAGGGTGACCTTCTCCGCTTGGGCTTTCGCGCCCCACAGAACCGCGGCCGCCAGAATAAGGCAGCCGCCAAAGGGCCGCGCGCGCGGCAAACCACGTTTCCGGTACATCAAAAATCTCCTGTTCCGCAGAAGAGCGCCAGTCTCTGGAGAGACTTCATTTTGACCGGCCGGCGGGTGAGTTGCAAATCAGCAGCAGACGGCGAACACGCGCGTTCGGCTGAATTCGTAGCGTTTCGGCTCGCCTATTCTTCCGATTTTTGCCCCAGGTTTATTGCAATTCCGCTGCCGGCGGTCGTCGGCTGGCCTCACCATTGACACTCAGCGTCATTATCCGCAAAATGCAAAACCTAGGCAAACCAAGCGAGATATTCGTGCTGCTTCAGCGACTCATTGTCGGGCTTCTCGTTGGCGCCTTGGGGCTTCCAATCCTATTGTGTGTGTTGTTTGCCGTGGGGCGGCTGTTGGACGGGATGCAGGATGCCGTCGGAGCAGCCGCGCTCAGCCGGATTGGCCTCGGTTTTTTCGTTCTCTGGATTGTCGATTTGGTCGGACTGGTGGTCGTTCAAGCAATTCAGTCCGCGGGCAGGCCCAACCGTCCACCGGATGACTCGGAATAGGAAAGGCGTTCATGTCCAATCGCATTGCACGTCGCGAGTTTCTCAGCCGCTCGGCAATTGGCGGGGCGGCGATCGGGTTGGGGGTCTGGTCGAGCAGCCGGCTGGCCGCATCGGCCTCGCCGAACGAGAAGTTGAATATCGGCGTGATCGGCACCGCCAATCAGGCTCGCTTCAGCATCGACAACGTCAAGCAGGAGAACATCGTCGCGGTGTGCGATATCGACGACGACTATCTGGCCAAAGCGAAGCAGGATTTCCCGCAGGCCAGCACCTACAACGATTTCCGCAAGCTGCTCGATCAGCACGATATTGACGCGGTCGTCGTTGCGGTGCCCGATCATGTCCACGCCCCGGCGACCGCGGCGGCGCTGCACCTCGGAAAGCACGTCTACTGCGAGAAACCGCTGACGCACACCATCGCCGAGGCCCGGGCCATCGCGGAACTGGCCGCCAAGATGAAAGTCGCCACGCAAATGGGCACCCAGATCCACGCCGGCGAAAACTACCGTCGCGTCGTGGAAATCATCCAGTCGGGTGCGGTTGGCAAAGTGAGCGAGGTCCACACATGGGCGGGCCGCGCCTGGGGCGGGGGTGATCGTCCGAAAGAGACTCCGCCGATCCCGCCCAGCATTCATTGGGACCTTTGGCTGGGCCCGGCCCCAGCGCGGCCCTATCATCCGACTTATCTGCCGCAGAATTGGCGGAAATGGTGGGATTTTGGCGGCGGCAACATTGCCGACATGGCCTGCCACCATATGGATTTGCCGTTCTGGGCGCTCGGAATTCGGCATCCGGCAGCGGTTGAAGCGATTGGCCCGCCGGTCCATCCCGAGACGTGCCCGCTGGGGCTCGTTGTCCGTTATGAATACGCCGCCGACGGGCCACGCCCAGTGGTCAAGCTGACTTGGTACGATGGCACGAGCATTCCCCCGGAGATTCACGGCCATCCAACTGGCGGCGGTGGAAATCTATTCGTCGGCGACAAGGGAATGCTCTGGGCCGATTACGACAGGTATGACTTGTATCCCAAAGAAGATTTCAAGGACTACAAGCCGCCCGAGCGGTCCATTCCTCGCTCAATCGGCCATCACGCGGAATGGATTTTGGCCTGCAAGACGGGAACGCCCACCACCTGCAATTTCGGCTATGCCGGCCCGCTCACGGAGGCGGTGCTGCTGGGAAACGTCGCCTACCGGACCGGAAAGCGGATCGAATGGGACCCCGATGCGTTAAAGGCCACGAACTCCCCGGAAGCCGAGCGGTACTTGCGCACCGAGTATCGCAAAGGGTGGACGTTGTAACGCGGTTGCGGCAGCCATCCGTGGATTTGCTGGGCGCGATTAACCAACGCGAATCCGACCCCCCCGGCGCTTGACTCTCGTTTCGAGCCGTCTAACAATGACCGTGGTGGTGCGGCCCGATTCGGGCGACGCCTCGAATGCCGGCCAAATCCAACGATCCGACTCCTTACAGGCAGCACCCCGCATGTCACCCTTGCCTCGCCTCGCGGTAGGGTCGATCCAGCCTGATCTCGATTGCCGAGCGATTTTCTGGGCATTGCTCGACGTATTTGACCGCATCGGCCTCCGCGTGCAGAGCTTTCTCTCCCGCGCCTGCTTGCAGGAGCTTGAAGCCGCTACCACGATCACTGGCACATCGCCGCGACATCTCGATAGCTGGTTGATGACGGCCGAGGCATGCCGCGAACGCTTTTTGCGCACGGCGCGGGTTTGCGACCTGTCGATCGTCGAAGGGACGTTCGCCGACGATTCGCGTGGCGAAATGGGGAGCCGGCTGTCGACGCTGTCTCGATGGCTGGCCTTGCCGCGATTGGGCATTGTCGACATGCCGAGCCTCTCAGGTTGCCAGGTGCCCGCCGAGCGGCCTGCCGTCGATGCGCTGCTCATTGATCGAGTCGTCTGCTCTTGCGATTTCTATCGCTGGCAGACGATCCTTGAATCGCTTTGGGGAATTCCGGTTTTAGGCGGGTTGGACGAGGTTCCCTGTTTAAGAGCGGCGATTGGTCAACTCGGCTCTGGTCGCCAACCGCCGCGCGGATTGTGCGAGAAGCTTGGCGATCGATTGCTGCGACACGTTCGCCCGTGGCAATTGCTTGACCTTGCCGCTCAGAATGAATGGCCGGGGGCCGAGCCGAGATGTTGCGCGAACGCGGCGGCGTCACGATCTTGCCATACGATGCCCCCAGAGGAATTGGTGGCCTGGAACGAGCCGGCGAATTTGACCGTCGCGGTCGCCTACGACGACGCCTTCTTCGGCTATTTTCCCGACACGCTCGAAGCGCTCGAACAGCGCGGGGTCGTGATCCGTGATTTTTCTCCGCTCCGCGACGAAGCGCTTCCGCAAGATGCCGACCTCGTGTACATCGGTTGCGGCCGGCCGGATTTGCACGCCCGCGATCTGGCAGAGAATCATTGTCTTGCAATGGCGCTGCGGGACCATGTTTGCGCCGGCAAGCGGATTTACGCAGAAGGGGGCGGAATGGCGTACTTGTGCCAGCAATTGGCACTCCCCAGCGGCGAGCGCGTGCCAATGGCGGGCATCTTGCCGGCCGTGGCCAGTGTCGCATCGCAGCGGGCGGCTCCGCTGCCGGTTGAATTGACGCTCGCAAGCGACTTGTGGCTCGGTAGCCGGGGGCAACGCGTGCGCGGCTATCTGAACGAGAATTGGCAGATCGAGTCGGTGGGCGCGCTTGCCAGTTGCGCGGCTGAATCGGAGCGACGATTCGATTTAGTCGAGCGCCATCAGGCGGTCGGCAGTCGCGTGCATCTCAATCTGGCCCTGCAGCCGGCTTTGCTGGAAGGGTTTCTCCGTCCATCGGTGCCGGCTCTCGCGTGGGCATTGCCGCGGTGACGTTTTCAAAGGCGGGCGATGGCTCATTTGGGCGTGAATATCGATCATGTCGCCACGTTGCGGCAAGCGCGGCGCACGAACGAACCGGACCCCGTTTGGGCAGCCGCGTTGGCCGAATTGGGCGGCGCCGACGGCATCACTGTCCATCTCCGTGAGGACCGCCGTCACATTCAGGACCGCGATTTGGAAGTGCTCAGGAACACCGTCACCGTCAAGTTGAACCTCGAGCTTTCGGTCAATCCGGGGATCGTCGAGATTGCCTGCCGCGTCAGGCCGGACCAGGCGACGCTTGTGCCCGAGCGGCGCGAGGAAGTGACCACGGAAGGTGGACTCGATGCGACCGGAAATCGCTCCGGAGTGGCTGAGGCGGTGCGGCGGCTGCGCGATGCCGGCATCGTCGTCAGCCTGTTTCTCGATCCTGATCCGCGGCAGATCGAGACAGCTCGGGATTTAGGCGCCGACGCGGTCGAACTGCACACGGGACGCTATGCCGGAGCGGCGCGTGTGGAACAAGCGGCCGAATTGGTCACATTGGCTCAGGCGGGGGCGCTCGCCCGCCGCGAACGAATGACGCTCCACGCCGGGCATGGCCTGACCTACCGCAATGTGCAGCCGGTGGCGCAACTCGAAGGGATGTCGGAGTTAAATATCGGCCACAGCATCGTCGCCAGGGCCGTCATGGTCGGCTTCCAACAGGCCGTTCGCGAGATGAAACAGCTCATCTCGTGAACCACGGCCAGCGATCCGGCCAACCCGTGCGATTGAATTGCAGACCGGGACGCGGTTTCCTATGATGCTCTCATAACAGCCGGTGAATTGGCGCGACGCTCCCCTTACGGGTCGCGGCTAAACATTCGTAGTTCATACTTTGCACTTCGTACTTTGTACTTCTCCAGCCCCTAGCCCCGAGCTTGTATGACAAAAGGTGAAGCCTTTGCCGGCCTTTCGGTCGCCATCACGACGCCCTTTCGCGGCAGCGAACTCGATCTCGAGGCCTTGCGGGCCCAGATCGATTTTCAGATCGAGGCCGGCACGCAATGCATCGTGCCAGTGGGAACCACCGGCGAATCGCCGACGCTCTCGCACGAAGAGCATGAGCGGGTGATCGCCGCGGCGGTCGAGATTGCCGCCGGGCGAATCAAGGTCATGCCAGGCACCGGTTCGAACAGCACCAAGGAAGCGTTGCGGCTCACGCAATGGGCGGCCCGCAAGGGGGCGGACGCCGCGCTGGTCGTTGCCCCCTATTACAACAAACCGACTCAAGAAGGCTTCTACCTGCATTTCAAGGCCTTGGCCGAGTCGGTGAACATCCCGATCTGCGTTTACAACATCCCCGGCCGGACCGGCAAGAACATCGAGCCGGAAACGCTCGCCCGGATGGCAGAGATTCCGAATATCACGATGGTCAAGGAAGCTGCCGGTTCGATGGACCAAGTGTCGCAGATCATCGCGCTCACGAATCTCACCGTGCTCAGCGGCGATGACAGCATGACCTTGCCGATGCTGGCCGTCGGCGGCCGCGGAGTGGTTTCGGTGGCCGGCAACATCGTTCCGCGCGACGTGCTCGCGTTGTTAAGAGCATTTGACGCTGGCAACATCTCCGAAGCGCGGAGGTGGCACGCCAAGCTCTTTCCGCTCTGCCGCGACATGCTCGGCCTCTCGACCAACCCGATTCCGATCAAGGCCGCGATGAAGATCCTCGGGCGCGATACCGGCGAGTTGCGTCTGCCGATGACTCCGCTCGATTCCGTCGGCGAAGCCAAGCTGCGGCGAACGCTGTCGGTGTACGGACTACTTTGACGCGCGATCACTTTGCGTAGGGTGCGTCAAGCGGTCCTCCGCGCGGACGCACCGTGGTGGTTTCGACATTTGCTGAGGTGCGTCTGCGCGGACTTGACGCACCCTACGGCTGTGCTCTGCGGCGCATCCGCCAGCGACGAAAGACGTCCATCGCGATCAAAATCGTCGCCCCGCCAATCGACCACGGAGCAATTCTTAGGAGCGCATCCGCGATGCTTGTGTCGGCGGCCTTTCCGACGACTGTGGGCCCCCACATGCCGCCGATGTTCCCGACCATATTGATGAAACCGATCGCCGAGGCGGCCGCACTGGCGCCAAGTAGCATCGTCGGAATCGGCCAAAACGCTGGAATATGGGTGTAAACACAACTGCCGACGATGAAGATAAACGCCGGCATGGCCAACAATGGATGTCCGAGCAAGACCGACGCAAGAAGCACTCCCAGACTCGCGATTGCCATTGGAATTGCGGCATGCCATGCCCGCTCGCGACTCCGATCGGAGTGCCAACCATTAATCAATACGGCCACGATCGATACGTAGTATGGCAATGTGGCGACTAGCGCCCCCATAATCTTCATGCGGGTTTCCAACGTCGCGGGATTCATCTTGCCGGCCAGTCCAAGCCATGAGCGCAGCGTAAACGGGAGTGCAGGAAGCTGCGATTTCATGATCTTTGGCATGAACGTTGAAAGACCGTAGGCCGTTACGTTTGTGCAGAAATAGACCGCGGTAAGCAGCACGATCATGAACACGTGGCTCTGCCAACCGACGTGTCTCGTCGCTACTTTTTGTTGGTGCTCGCGACTGAGTTCCCCCACCAACCAGTCCCGTTCTTCGTGCGGCAACCATTTCGCATTTGCCGGGCGGTCTGGTAAGAGAAAAATGGTCGTGAAGCCGGCGAGAATGGGTAGGATCCCCTCCACCACAAAAATCCAGCGCCAGCCCTCGAGCCCATTTAGGAAGAACGCCGAAAAAGTGTACCCAATTACGCTGGACAACGGCATCGCCAAGGCGAAGCTGGCTAATGCCTTGGCTCGATCCTCCTGCCGAAACCAGTGAGACAGATATACGATCACCGATGGAAAAAAGCCTCCTTCGAAAAAACCGAGCATGAATCTCAGAAAATAGAATTGGGCGACTGCGTCATGGGATAGCCGATTGATGAACGCCGTTGCACCCGAGAAGAGGCCTACGTCTTCGCTCAAATGAGGCAACCAGCCGAAGAGCGAGGCAGCTATCGGCGTTCCGATAGAGCCCATCACGGCGGCTACCAATCCCCATAGGATCAAAATGCGGACGAACACCCACCGAGCGCCGCGCCGCTCCACCCACAGCGTGCTGGGAATCTCCAAAATCCAGTAGCCCCAGAAGAAGATTCCCGCGCCGATCCCAACGATCTCCTCATTGAACCCGAGCCCGCCGTGCGCCGGACTGTCCGTCATCGCCAAGCCGGCGACGGCAATGTTCATACGATCAACGTAGGCGAGAATATACAGAAAAAACAAATAGGGAACCAAGTGCAGCGTCACGCGGCGGCGCGTGCGCTCCGCCAGCGTCGCGGCCGGCTTGCGCCAAAAGGTGGTCATCAGACGATCGCCGAAGCGATCCACACGGTCCGTTGCTTCAGACATGCGTCGTGAGAACCTGGTGAATGCGCCGCGGAGTTCGGTAATCTTTGGTCATTCGATTTCAAGTAGGTCAGGCTTGACGTTACCCGACGACAGAGCGTTTTGCAAATCGGTTGCCGCACGAGCTAAGGCGGCATTGGTTAGTCGAATCGCTCGATGTCAATCTGCGCTCCCGAGTTGTCTGGCCGCGCGACGACGCAATCGAAGTCGCGGAGATCGGTTGCCGCGGCCAATCGTGCTCGCAGATCGTGGCCGGCTGCTTCGTCGGGAACTGCGGCAAACAGCGTTGGACCCCAGGAACTTTGACCGACCCCTTCCAAGCCAAGTCGACGGATTAAGTCGGCCAATTCGGCCGTGCGGTGATCGAGAAACGCCCCGTGCTGTAGCGATGCGAAACAGGATCCCGCCAACTGGCCATAGCGACCCAAGCTCCGACTGAACTCCGTGAATTCCCCTTCAATCGCCGCCGGCACGAGGTTCAGCAGCGCTTCGCGCGAAAGCGCTTCGGTGACGGCAATCGGAACCGGCGGGATACGCGCGAACGCGCGCCGTTCCTGCTCGCCAAACAGCCCAGTAGCCGTCTTCGGCACGAGCAGCAAGAATCGCCACACGGCCGGCAATTCCACGCGAGCCACAAGCGGCGAGATCTGCCCAAATGTAGCAGGCACAATCCGTGTGCCGTCCGCCGCGATCGTCGCGGTTTCTTTCTCCGCATATCTGCCCGCCTCGACCAACAATCCTCCGACGGCGAACCCATGCGTGCCGATCGACGATCGTTGACACCGCCCGGCGATACGGGCCAGCTCCTCCGGCAGAATGGGAGCGAGCGAAAACAGCGCGTTGATGCCCGCCGCAATCGCGAGCCCAAGCTGAGTTCCGGTTCCCAAGCCGATATGTTCGCGTGGCGCCGACTCGATTTCGATCCGGCAGCCAATCGTCGGCGGGAGCCGCAGTGCCGCCATCGCAGTCCGCGCGAATTCCGCGCCGCGACGGGCGAGCGGTCCGGTCGCGTCAACGCGATCGGCGGCCGTGATCTGCAAGCGAATCCCTGGCTCGGCGATCATCGCCCCGACGCCGCCGAACTGGCGCACGCCGGCTTGGCCGAACGAAAACATGCCGAAATGCAGGCGGCTGGGTGCCGTCACGCGGACAACGGCTTGCGACATAGAATCCCTCAGAAAACCGCCGGGGACTGTCCCCAGTTTGCGCGGGCACCATCGCCGCGATCGTCGGCGGAGCAAAACTGGGGACGGTCCCCTTCTCCCAAGCGGTTTTGTGAGGGGTTCATAAGCGGTCAGTCTCGGAACGATCTCTCGACATACCCGCGCAAGATCTCGAACGCCCGACGTTCCTGCTCGCCCCCAGTCTTTTGCACCAAAACGGCCAGCCGTGCGAATTCGGATTCGATTTCTTCGCGCGGAATTATGCCGATGCGGGTGGCCAGGATCGCCGCTTCGACGACCGCATGCTTCGCCCGATTGAACCCGAAAAAATCCCGCAGCCGGCCTCGGTCGACCACGTCCGCAACGATCTGGCTCCGCGGCTGGCTATCGTCGATCGACTGGACTTGAAACGCATACCACCGACAGGCCTCGGCCAGAATCATCCCGTCCACAGCTACGGCCGCGAGGAGCGCCGGCAGCGGCTCCGGCTGGCCGACGGCGGCTTGAGCCAAGAGCAGCACGTCATCCGTGACGTGAAAGACCCCTTGCCCTGCGCGCTTCAGATTAGCATACGTCGTCGACGTCTGGTAAGGGCGCAGCACCAGCCGCTCCATCTGCGCATCGACGAGCGGTCCCATCGGCGAGATGTTTACACTGCGATCGGCGTTGAGCGTCGTGACGATTCCTTCGAGAATCACAATGTGAAGTACGAAGTACGAAGTGCGAAGGACGAATGTTTTGCCGCGAACCGACAGCGGAGCGCGGCGCCGTCAAAATGTCACGGGAACATCTGGAACGTGGGAGGCTTCCCGCTGAAACGCTCGCTCATCGGTTAGCAACGGAATTGGTGGTAAAACGGGGAGCCGCGCCAGTCGGAGGAAGTTAGCCAACAGTGAATAGCCGTGTTCCGTAAGGACGGATTCGGGATGAAACTGCACGCCGATCACGGGGAGCCGCCGGTGCATGAGCGCCATGACAACGCCATCGGCCGTTCGGGCCGTGATTTCGAGATCGTCCGGTAGCGAGGATTCTTCCACGACCAAAGAATGGTAGCGACACGCCGAGAATGGGCTCGGAAGGCCGGTAAAAACCCCATTGCGATCGTGCAACACGCGGGAGGTCCGGCCATGCATCGGCTCGCGCGCCGGGACGACCCGCCCGCCGAGAGCCGCGGCGATCGCTTGATGCCCGAGACAAACGCCGAGAATCGGAATCTCCTCGTGCAACTCTCGAACGATCGCAAGCGAACAGCCGGCCTCCTGCGGCGTGCAAGGCCCAGGCGAAAGTACGATCGCATCCGGTTGCATCGCGCGAACTGCCGCGACATCGATGGCATCGTTCCGCCGCACGACCGTCTCTTGCCCCAGCCGCTCGAAATAGCGAGCCAAGTTGAAGACAAAACTGTCGTAGTTGTCGATGAGGAGAAGCATCGGAGAGGGGGCTGGGGATTGGGGGCTCGCGAAGGCACTTGCCCCTGCGGGGCGTGCGATGGAGACGTCAGTATAGTTTACGGTAGTTCGAGAGGTCGCAAAATGCTCGGTTGCCGCTGGCGTTTCCCAGTCCCCAGTCCCCAGCCCCCAGTCCCCAGCCCCTATTCCAGCGCCCTCAGCATTCCTTCCGCCTTGTGCCACGTCTCTTCGTACTCGCGCTGGGGATCGCTCTGGGCGACGATCCCGCCGCCGACGGGCATTTGCCACCAGCCGCGGCCCGCCGTGATCGTGCGGATCAGAATGTTCGTGTCCATCGAGCCGTCGAAGCCGATGTAGCCGAGCGCCCCGCAATACGGCCCGCGGGCGGTCGGCTCAAGTTCGGCGATGATCTCCATCGCGCGGACCTTCGGAGCGCCGGTGACCGAGCCGCCTGGAAACGCCGCTCGCAGAAGGTCGAGCGCCGTCGCGCCTTCTCGCAATTGCCCGCGGACGACAGAAACGAGATGTTGTACGAACTCGTAGGTCTCCAGTCGGCACAAATCGCTGACCACGACGCTCTCGGGCCGACAGACGCGCGACAGATCGTTGCGCAATAGATCGACGATCATCACGTTTTCCGCGTTGTCCTTTTCACTCTCGCGCAGCTCATCGCCGGCGAACAGATCGGCCTCGGGCCGCGCGATGCGGCGGCGCGTTCCCTTGATCGGCCGCGCTTCGACTTGTCCCTCGACGACTTGCAAGAACCGCTCCGGCGAGGCGCTGGCGATTTGGAACTCCCCCAGGTCGAAATACGCGGCGAACGTCGCCGGATTGCGCCGCCGCAATCGCAGATAGAGCGCCACGGGATCGTCTGTCGCCGGATGCAAGAGCCGCTGCGACAGGTTCACCTGAAAGACATCGCCGGCATGGATGTACTCGATCGCCCGGCGGACCGCATCAAGATACTGCTCGGCGGCGAAGTTGCTCGTCAGCAATCCGGTAGGGTTCGCCGCAACGTGATCTTGCTCGGTCTCAAACTGCGGCGCTAAGAGCCTAACCGAAAACGGCCGGGGACTGTCCCCTTTTGTGGAGTCTTCGGAACAAAAGGGGACTGTCCCCCTCTCCGCATGCCGTTTTCGGATAGGCTCAAAGTCTGAAGGTGGAAGCGGTCGAGCCGATATGCGCGACCTTGGCGTCGAATCATTCGCGTCCAACCATCGGCGAAACTGCTCCAGTCGCTCGTGGGCTCGGCGGCGCCGACGGGCCGGATCCAACTCGGGCAGCCCCTGCGAAATGATCCACGCCCGTTCCGTCGCATGGTCGAACGCCACGACCGTGTCATACAGCCCGATCGCCATCACCGGCGTTTTGAACTCGTCGATCCGCGGGGGCGGCAAACGCTCGATCTGTCTCGAAAGATCGTAAGAGAAAAGTCCTGCCGCGCCTCCTTGAAACGGCGGGAGGTCGGGAATGGTCGGCGCGAATAATCCAGCAAGCCGCTGTTCGACGACAGCAAAGGCGTCTTGCACATCGCCATCCGTTGGTGAAGCGATCTCGACGAAATCGAACGGATCGGCCGTCACGAACGAGAATCGCCCGAGCTGCGGATCGCGCCGCGCGCTGTCCAAATACAGGCAGTGGGGGAGCGCCGCGAATCGCAGGAACACTTGCTCCGCGTCGGGCGCGGGGCGCAGCTCTTCCACAACGCCACAGAATTCGGCCGACGCGCCCTGCTCGCCGACGACGGCCAGCGATTCGTCTGCAATTGCTTCTAGCGGCGCTTCAATGCTGAATTGACGGGTGCCATGGCCACTGCCCTGAGTGGCCATGCCTCGTCGCGGCTCATGCCCACGCCGAGCCGTGGGCATGGCACCCGAAATGTCAAAACAGTTTTGGATCTCCACTAGCTCCTGCTTTCCTGGCTTCCTCATAAAAAATCTTTCGCGTGGTGGCCGCGCTCCGTACTCACTTCTTTGTCCGTCGATGGCTCGTTTCCTCGCGCGTTAAAAATCCCCAATCGAGCGCCTCGTCCTGGCGATAGTCCTTTCCCAACGTCAACGCGGTCGCCGCTTTGGCCATCTCATAGCCCAAATAAAAGGCGTGGCTCAAGTCGAGGTTTCGCGGCTCGCGGGCCAAAAGCTGCTCGAAGACCGCAAACGGATCGGCGTCGGCCAGGTGCAACCCGGCGCTGATCAGATGTACCGCCCCGTCCTCGGCGAAGACACGGTAGTTGTTATCCTTGATCTCCGCGGCCAGACGCTCCAGTTCTTCAGGCCCATAACGCAGCGGCTTGCCGCCACGGAGCATCACCAGCTTCGGCTCCAGATGTTTCGCCAACATTCTATGGCGGATCGCATAATAAACCAGCCGCCGGGCCAAATCGCATTCCCGCACCGAGCTGCGGGCCCAATGGATCACTTGCGTCGTGAGCACGCTGCGAATCCCCAGCTCCTCGCAAATCGCCAATAGCAGCGCGTTCACGCCGGCCGAATCGACGTCGGTCAACTCCGTCAGATTACCGATCCCCATCAGCATTTCGGCGTCCGGATACCGCCGCCGCACTTCGAAATATCGCTCCAAACTCGCGGCAAATCCGAAGCCGATCGGCTCGAGCACCGGATCGATCCGCAATGGCACGCCGGCCTCCGCGAGCATCGCCACCGTTTCGTCCAAGTGCCAATCCCAAGACGGCCGGGGACTGTCCCCTTTTGCGGCGGGCACCATCGCCTCGATGGTCGCGGAGCAAAAGGGGACTGTCCCCTTTTCCGCCAAAGGTAAGTCAGGCACGACGACTACTTCGCAGCCCCAATCGCGCGCCGCCTCGCGGTTCGATGCATTGACCGAAAGCACCAATTCCGCGCCCGCCCGCACGGCCGGCGCGATCTCGCGCGGATTCATGCTGTCGATCGACACCCGCAACCCCACCTCGCGCAGCGCTCGGACCACTTCACCCACTCCGTTCCACGTCTCTCCCGGATCGCAGCCGATATCGATCAGATCGGCCCCATCGGCGGAAAGCTGCTTCCCCTCAGCGAGGATCTCCGCCAGCGCGAGCCGCGGGGCATGATTGATCTCCGCGAGAATCTGAATATCGTGCCGGCCATAATCGGCCGCGGGCGGCTCTCGGCCAAAAAACTCCGGCAGCCGTCGCAAATCGCGCGGCCCGCGCTCGACCGGCACTCCCGCCGCCGCTTCGACCGGCGTCAAATCCCCATCGCAATAACCGGGCAACAACACCCGCGTCGTCCCCGCCGGAACCTGAATCCGCCGCGCAATCCACTCCGGCGTCATCAAGGCCGCCACCGTGATGTTCAGCACGTCGATCGAATACTGAAACCCGGCGATTGGTCCCAACTCAGCAAGCACCGCCCGCAGCGAATGCTCCGCCAATCGGCCCGTCACAAAATGGATTCGCTCGGACGGCATCAGGAATCACACGTAATGGCGCGATATTATTGGAGCTTCAAATCTGATTTGACGGGTGCCATGGCCACTGCCCTGAGTGGCCATGTGCCAACACAGTCAATGCCCACGCCGACCCGTTGGCACGGGTGCCCCGCGTGGGCACGGCACCCAAAGTATCATGTCAGCGTTGAAGCTCCACATGACGACTCGCTCGGACATCAAAAAGCCAACTCTCACCGGAGCCAGGAGTCAGCCTAACTCTGCTCGCTTTGGAGAGCAACGCGCGGCGAGTATCGCTTGAAGCGGTTTCAACGAGAAGCCACGGATTGCACCCACGACAACTCTTTTTACATGCGACCCCTCTTTACGCGTCGGAGTTTCCATTCCAAGGCGCGCGATGATATAACTCAATATTATGGCGATTGCGCGAGATGGGGTGGGATGACGAGGAATGAAAGTGTAGGGATGTCGCGATGCAGATCACGAAGAAGACTGCCGCTGAAAAAATCGCCGCGTATCTTCAACATGTCATCACTCTCGAGCAGTTGGTGGGCTGGTCCGAGAATTCGATGATGGAGGGGGAGTTTGACGAGCACGACGTGGACGTGCTGCGTCCGGTGGTTGCCCGCCTCGGCGTCGCGGACGTGCGCGCCTTCGGCTTGACCTGGGACGACTGCGAGCAGGCGCTGCGGCAACTCGGTTACTCGGCCCGCATCGATATTGCGATGACTTGATGGCGCGCGTTTTCCGGCTACCACGCCGTAGCGCGGCTTGGCGCCAACACCGAAAGCCGCGCCCCGGAGGGACAAGGGCGACTGGTTTTTGATTTGAGCCGCGTCCCTTTTCCTCAAACAATGACGGGCACAAAACGCTGGTGAGGATTGCGATGGAAAAGGTTGTCTACTTTCTCGGTGCCGGCTTCTCCGCTCCGCTTGGATTGCCGGTAATGTCAAACTTCCTTGTGAAGTCAAAAGACCAGTATTTCGGCAATCGTTCTGCATTCGCATACTTCTTGCCTGTCTTCGATACAATCGGTGAACTGTCGAGGATCAAGAACTATTTCACGACCGATCTTTTTAATATTGAGGACATCCTTTCAGTCCTCGAAATGCAGTACCATCTTGGACACCGCACGGGCGAGCGGAGTTTTGCAAAATACATCGAGGATGTGATTAGCCACCACACACCGAAGATTGCGCCCTCTGATGGAGTGTGGCGTCGCAAGCTGTTTGGAACAGACCCCGGAGCAGTTTACGGGGTCTTTGTTGCGACCCTGCTCGGTCATTCCTGCTGGCTGCAAGAGCCGAGTGCGACTTCTCACTACCGGAACATGCCGGAGGAGCAACGGGCTGTTCGGCAGACCGAGTATTCAGTTGTCAGTCTTAACTACGATCTGGTTTTGGAGTCGTATGCAGACTTTATTAGATGGGATCGGCGGTTCGTTCGTTCGTTGGAAGACAACCAGGGCGCACAAATAAACGGTGCGTATCTCGCAAAGTTGCACGGCAGCATTGACACGCACGACATTGTTCCGCCTACATGGAACAAGACGCTTGGTGGTAACGAACTGTCGAAGGCATGGAAGTTGGCGTTCAAGTTATTGGCGGAAGCCAATCATATTCGAGTGATCGGCTACTCCTTGCCGACAAATGATGCCTACGTAAGGCACCTGTTCCGTGCAGCGAATGTGGAGTCGCAACACCTAAAAACATTTGATGTGCTGTGCCTCGACCGTGACGGGCATGTCAAAGAGCGGTATGATGAGTTCGTGTCGTTCCGAGACTACCGTTTCAAATCGGCGAGTGTTAAGGATTATCTCGAACGGCATTCACACCAATACGGTGGCGAGGTTTTCCCCGACCGGCTGGAGTTCAACAAGCTAGAGACGTCCCACAACGAGTTCTTTGACGAGTAGGAGGATGGAGTGCTGCGTCGGGCAATGCGTCGCCACACGGTGGGAAAATAGCACGCCGCCCGCCACCGTGCTAGAATCGACTGACCACCAACCCCACGGACCACATGCCAAAACTCATTGCAATCTGCGTCTGCGGCTTCGTCTTTCTCACGTGCGCGGCGAGTTTTCGCCTCTCGGCCGCCGAGCCGACCTTCAAGCCGGACTTCTCGTCCTACAAAAAGCTGACTGAGAGCCTCAGCAAAGAGAACGCGGTTCTTCTTCGACTGTCGAGAAACAACGAGCTTCAGCTATCGAAACGCTTGGAGGCCGACGATTTACCGATCTCCAGCACCGTCAAGTGGAAGGGGATAGTCCTGAAGGTGAACTCAGATTCAGTCACAGTCACTCCGGATTTAGATCGTCCCGCCAGCAAATCAGGCAAATTTGGAGGAGGCTGGGGAGTAACCACAGTGGAAGTGCCAATAGGGGCTGGGGTCAGCGGAGACGTTGCCGAGTCTCTGGAGCCGAAGACCCAGGTTGTGCTCAGATCCCAAATCGAGATCTTCAATCGTAGTGAAAAGCGCTTTTTGGAACCAGCCTTCAGTAAACTGAAAATCGAGGTTGCGTCGAAATGACCGACCCCGAGGATCGGAATAGGGGACGTGATTCAAATAAAAGCGAGTCGCGGGCGCGGCTCATTTCTTGGCGGATGCTCCGCGCTCGGCATGAAGCTTTACGGTGAGGCCGAGGCCGAACGCCGCGTCACTCCGCGACGCGCCAGCGGGTGTTGAAGAGCCAGATGATCGCGCCCAGCAGGATCAGGTCGAGCGCTGAAGTGAAGGCGGCGTAAGAGAAGAACAGGTTCCACGAGTCGGCGCGGTTGGCGAAGCCCGGCGATTGAAACTTGAGCGGGATGCTGAAGATGGCGGCGATCGGGCTGGTCAAGGCCGAGCTGTCGATCCACGGCGTGGAGGGGGACAAAGGGAAATAAGACCTCGCGAAATATCGCAACGCCAGCGGCAGGCAGAAGAGCGCGCCGATGATCAGGTAGCTCGTCATCATGCTCGTGGAGGTCTTGCGAAACAGCACGGAGCAGAACAGGGCCACCGTGGCGGTCGTGAAGCAGGTCAGCAGAATCACGGCCAGGAACGCCGGCACGGCCAGGACGTTGTCCCAGCCAAACGAACCCATTGCCCAGGCCAGGAGCACCGGCCAGACGAGAAACGACGTGAGCACCGACGACACCCGCAGCCCGGCGATCAGCTTGCCCCACAGGATCTGAAACGGGCTGATAATCGTCGTGAGCAAGAGATCGAGCGTCTGCCGCTCGCGCTCGCTGGTGACGCTGCCGGCGGAGAAGACCGGCCCGACGAGCACGTTGAACAGCAGCACATAAGCGATATACCAGGGGGCCAAATCCACTTTCCAATACAAGCAGAACGCCATCAGGGGCAGCGCCAGGAACATGCTCACTTGCACCACCAGCCGCAGCATGAGCGTGCCTTGGCTGAAGATTTCGCTGCGCAGCTCTTTGTCAAAGACCGGATTGGCCCCGTCGCGGAGCAGCGTGGTCCGCTTAGCGGGGGCCAACAACCGATCGGGGAATTGGTCGAACTGAATCACCATCCCGACGGCCTTTTCGTTCTCGTGCGTCAGGTCGATCACTTCCCTCCCCTCGCTGCCGACGTCGGGCGGATGCAGCAGGCGCCGGGCAGTTCTGATAAACAGCGCACAACAAATCGTGCCGCACAAGACCGGCAGCACGGTCACGGTCATGTACAGCCGCAGTTCGCCGGAGCCAGCCAGCGCATTCCACGACAGCACAGCCGCCAAAGCCATCGGCAGGATCAGCAAATACGAGACGATCAGGGCCGCCGCCGTCCGCTGGAAATAGCTGCTGCACGCCACGCTGATCATGCCGAACGCGGCCACCGAAAGCATTAGCGCGAGGTACGCCGCCAACACCTCGTAAAGCGACACGCCCCCGAGCGGCAGGCAAAGCATCACGATCGGCAGCGACGAGAAAATCAAGATCGCCAGCGGGGCGAGTGACGCCAGCAGCTTGCCGAACACGATCGCCCCCGGCCGCAGCGGGCTGGCCAGCAGCATCTCATACGTCCTCCGCTCTTTTTCCCCCGTAATCGTCCCGGCCGCGAAGCTCGGGGCCATGAGCGAGGCCAGCACGTATTGCCCCAAGAAGAAAAGCTGCACCAATCCCTTGGCTTCGTCCGGTCGCCGGGTGAGATCGAGATGCTGCTGCGGCGGCCAAGCTAGAAACACGACCGCCCCGAGCAGAATGTTGTAGCCCGCCAGAAGCACGAACGCCCGCACCGTCCGCAAGTTGATCAACAACTCGCGCTGAAGCACGGGGTTTTCGAGGAGGTACATGGGCGGGGGAATGACGAAGGTCTAATGACGAATGTCTAAAGAATGACGAATGACTAAGCTCGAATGTAGCGGGGTGCCATGCCCACGCGAGCGACGATCGACGTAATCGAACCGAAATTCGCCGTCACTCGTGTGGGCATGTCGCGTGATGCAGCGACCAGCCTCATGCCCACGCTCGCGCCGAGCCCAAACTGATTTCAAACTGCACTGGCGCGAGCGTGAGCATGGCACCCGCCCCGCCTCCCCGCCTTGCGTTTCGTCATTCGAGCTTCGTCATTCATTCGACATTCGTCATTCGACATTAGGCATTCGTCTTTCAGTACTTCCGCGGCGTTAGGCGGGCTTGCACGCGGAGCGGCAGCGACTGGATTCGCAGGAAGCCTTCGGCGTCGGTCTGATTATACGACCCGCCACCCTCCATGCTCGCGATTCCCTCGTCATAGAGACTATTCGGGCTTTCGCGCGAGGCCACGGCGATATTGCCCTTATATAGATTGAGCCGCACCTCGCCAGTCACGGGCCGTTGGGCTTCCCGGATGAACGCCATCAAGGCGTCCATCTTCGCCGTGTACCAGAAGCCGTAGTAGACCAGTTCCGCGACCTCGGGAGCGAGCCGGTCGCGGAGGTGCAACAGATCGCGGTCGAGCGTGAGCTGTTCAAGTAGCGCGTGGGCGGCGTAAAGAATCGTCATGCCGGGCGCTTCGTAAACGCCACGGCTTTTCATTCCGACGAAGCGATTTTCGACCATGTCGATCCGGCCGATGCCATTGCGGCCGCCGATCTTGTTGAGTTCCTTTACCATTTCGGCCGCCGAGCGCGGCCCGCCGTCGAGCGTCGCAGGCACTCCCGATTCGAAGCCAATGGCGATGCTCTCGATTTTGTCGGCGGCCTGCTGCGGCGAAACGGTCATGCCGAAATCGACCAGCTCGACGCCGTTCACTCCCAAGTCTTCGAGCCGCCCCGCCTCGTAACTGATGTGCAGGCAGTTTTCGTCCGAGCTATAGGGCTTCGCGACGGAAGCCTTGACCGGAATCCGCTTCTCCTCGCAATAGGCGATCATCTCGCGGCGGCCGGGGAACTTCATGCGGAACTGTTCGATCCGCCAGGGAGCGATCACGCGCACATTCGGATCGAGCGCCTCAGCGGCAAGCTGAAAGCGGCACTGATCGTTTCCCTTGCCGGTCGCCCCGTGGGCATAGGCGTCGGCCTTCACTTCGCGGGCGACTTGCAGGCAGACCTTCGAGATGAGCGGCCGGGCAATCGAAGTCCCTAGCAGATACGAGCCTTCGTACTTCGCCTGCCACTGCAAGACGGGAAAGGCAAAATCGCGGCACAATTCCTCCTGGGCATCGACGATCCGCGCCGAAGCCGCCCCGCACTGCCGGGCCTTCGCCAGAATCGCCTCGCGATCCTCGCAGGGCTGGCCGAGATCGACGTACACGGCATGCACGGCGTACCCCTCGTCCTTGAGCCAGCCGAGAATGACCGACGTGTCCAATCCACCCGAATAGGCTAAAACGCAGCTTGGCATGAAGATTCCACTTGGTTGACGGCGCGATGGTTTGCGAGCATGAGCGACGAACGGCCACAGTGTCGGACGCGGTGGCACTGGCCAGCGCAGTCGGCCAGTGCCGGAGCGTGAGCTGGCGCCACTTCGCTTCCTCCTCCCCGCATTCGGCCGCCGGCATTTACAGCTTTTTTTGACCGGATTCAGGCGACGCGGGGCTCCACGCGGCACTGGCCGACGTTGCTGGCCAGCGCCACCCGACCGTGGCCGACGCTGCCAGCGTCGGTCCAAACCCCTGGGGAGCGCCGGGCGGGCAGTTCATTGTGAACGACGCCGGGCGGGCCGACAAGGTTCGCGGCGAAACGGCGCGATCGCGGCAACCCGCAAAACCGTCGCGATCGGCCATGCTCCGGCGAACTGGGGGATTGCGCAAGCCTTGCGGAAAACGAAAAACTTGAGCATGATCGAAATAGAGCCGGGCGCGTGTGGACTTCGCTGCCTTTTGGTGCGTATCCAATCATGCCCGGTCTTTTTGTTTCTGGGCAGCTTCCAAATCTCGTTGCGATCCTACTCCTATGCTGAATCCACTTCGCCGCCGGTTCTTCGGCAAATCGAAACGATCGTCGTCCCGTAAAGAAATCACGCTGGTTCGGCAGTCGCGCCGCCCGCGCGTCGAAACGCTCGAAGCACGGCATCTGCTGACCGGCGGCCTGACGCTGGGCGCGCTGCCAGCCCAGACTCTCATGGCCGGAGCGCCGCTGCAAATCCCGCTCAACGCCGTCGATACCAACAATGGCGCCACGGTTTCGTATTCCGTCTCCTCCAGCAATGGATCCATCTCGGCTTCGATCCCGACCGGCAATCCCGATCTGGTGCTGAACATCGTGCATACTAGCAGCGGCGCGGCAGGCGACTCATCGTTCAGCGGTGCGATGACGATCGAACTCTTCCAGAACCTGGCCCCGAACACCGTGGCGAAGATCATCGGACTCGTCAATCAAGGAGTGTATACAAACACCAGCTTCTATCGCATCGTGCAGAATTTCGTGATCCAGGCCGGACAGGGGAATTCGCCGAAGGTCAGCGTGCCAACGATCGACGACGAGTTCAATTCCGTTCTGCGCTACAGCAGTGCCGGCGTAGTTGGCTTGGCGCGGCAGACTGCCGACGACACCGGCAGCTCCGAGTTTTTCATCACTCAGGGAGGACCACAGGCATTTCTCGATTACCAATACGCCATCTTCGGCCGCCTCGTCTCCGACCCCAATGATCTTCTCGATAAAATCGCATCCATACCGGTCAATTCGTCGAGTGCGCCAACCAATCCGGTGACGATCACCTCGGCCAGCATCACCAACGATACGAACGATCTGGCGCTACAAATCTCCGCGCCGATCGGGACGACCGGGACGGGAACCGTCACGGTCAGCGTGAGCGATGGCCAGGGCGGCACCGATTCGAAGACGTTCAATGTCACGGTCCAAGCCGACCCGAACGATCCGGGTCCGTTCCTCAAGACCAGTCCGACCGCACCGTTTCTCCAGGGGTTGGCGACGCCGCCTACCACATCGGTCAACACGCCGACTAGCTTCCAACTCCCGGCATTCGATCTCGAAGGCGATCCGATCACCTATTACGACCAGACCGCGCTCGCGGCTCTGGGCACTCCAATTACTCCCCCGCAACCGGTCAACGCTAATCTGAACGAGAGCGTCAACTCGACCACCGGTGTCGTGACGGTAACGCCATCAAACGGTCTAGTGGGCGTGACACCGATGTTCTTTGGCGTGTCGAGTTCTGCCGCTTCGTCGCCGCAGAACAACGAGCCGAACACTCAAGAGGTCCCGCTGTTCATCAACCCGGACGCGCCGACGAGCGTCACTTTGGAGGCCGGCTCCGACACGGGATCCAGCTCGAGCGACGGAATCACCTCACGGAATAATTCCGCGAATCATACGCTCACGTTCGACGTCACCGGTTTGATGAGCCCCGGAGCCACCATTCTTCTATTCGATGGTAGTCAGCAAATCGGCAGTGCGACGTACACCGGCGTCGCCACGGCGACCGCCACGGTGGTTGTCACCACCGATGGCACGCACGTGTTGACCGATGGCCAGCATCACATCACTGCCGAACAAATCCTGGCATCGCAACAGTGGACCGTCGGCAATTCGAGCGGAAACTTCACTCCCACCAGCGCGCTGTCGACCGCGGCCAGCGTGACGATCGACGCGGCCGGGCCGAGTTTCTCGTCGGTACCGGTAACGGCGGCACAAGTCGGAGTGGCGTATGGCTACACTGTCCAGGCGACGGATATCGTGCAGAACGGCATCGTCTATAGCGTGGTCTCGGGGCCCGCGGGGATGACCGTCGATCCATCGACGGGCGTCGTCACTTGGACCCCAACTGCCGGGCAGGTCGGTGCTCAGGCGGTTGATTTGCGCGCGACCGACGTGGCCGGAAACATGCTCGACCAGACGTTTAGCGTTGCCGTGTCACTCGCGCCGCCTGTGATCGCCGTATCGACGGCTGCCAGCGTGACCGCCAACTCGACCTTCCATACGGGGAACGTTGTTCCCATCACAATTACGTTTACCGCTCCGGTCACTGTGACGGGTACGCCGCAATTGGCTCTCAACGATGGCGGTGTTGCGACGTTCGCCTCAGGTTCGGGAACTTCCACGCTCACCTTCAACTATACAGTCGCCACCGGACAAAACAC
>DASZFO010000374.1 GCA_035939775.1 Pirellulales bacterium
CAACACGTATTGGCAGGTCGCTACCGACCCTTCTCCCCCCGACACAAATCTGGATTACAACACGTATTGGGCTGAGGTGCAGGCGAAGCAGGAGTACCAGCAGCGATAGTTGGAGCAGCGCCAGCGGGAAGCGCATCGGCAGGATTCGGTCACAGTCCCGGTAAGTGTGAGCGGGAGCGTCGGCCAAGCTCGTCCTGCTTGCTCGGCCGCCGTTCCTGACACGTGAACGGTTGCCCGTGGAACCGTCATCGAAAAGCGGTCTGCCGAGCCGATTCCGACGAACGCTGCGCTTCTCGCGGTGGCCTCTCTGCTCTCGGCATCGCCAATCGAAACTCGCGACTGCGTGTTTTTCACCACACGACGGCCCGCGACATCGGCTTGCCGCGCAATAATCCCGGACGTCGAACCGGCGGATTCTGATGCGGAACCTATTTCGAGTTTAACAGGTTTCAACCGCTTACCGATCTTAGGCCCTGGCTCCCTCCCCCGCGCCACCCCCCGCCTTGTACGATGACATTTTGCCAAAACACACCCGACTTGAGCGGAGGCCGCACCACGAGGCTGGGCACGGCGGCCGCAACACGATCGTCGCTTCGTGTCCGTGCAACCGCTAAGGAAAAGCGGGCATCCGAGCGCGCTCAAACCGATACGTTCCGACAACTCCAGCCACGCCCAGGTCGGACGACTGCTGGAGCTGTCGGTTTACCGTGGAATCCCGATAGCATCGTGGAGAGAAGGGATTCATCGCGGCTGTTTTAGCCGAGCGCGGACCAGCTCGGGCAAATACTTGACGGGCACGGTGCCCTCGGAAATCACGGCCTCGTGATAACGCCCCAGATCGAAGTTGTCGCCCATCTCGCGCTCGACCTGTTGCCGCAGGCGATACAATGCCATCCGACCGACAAAGTAAGTGCTCAGTTGCGTCGAACTCTGCTTGACGCGCACGATCTTGGCGCTCGCTTCCGCCTCGGATTGAAAGGCTTCCTCCATCAGAAACCCCAACACGCTGCCATCGGAGCTGTCGGTGTAATGCATCTGATGAGCGATGATCGCGTTGGCCACGGCCCGCAGATAGAACTTGAGCTGCATCAACCGCAGGCGCAGGTCGCCGTTGCCATAGCCCTGGTCGAGCATCATCTGCTCGGTGTACACGGCCCAACCTTCGGCGAAGACGCCGGACGCCAACACCCGCCGCACGAGTGACGATGTCCGATTGGCATACTCGAACTGCACGTAGTGTCCCGGATACGCTTCGTGGATCGTCAGGATTTGCAACATGCGAGGATTGTATTCCTGCAGGAACGTTTCCACGTACTTTGCATCCCCGTCGGGAGGACTGATGGCGTAAAAGCTTTCGGCTAGAGGGTCCAACGGCGCCGCGGAGTCAAGATAAGCGGCCGCATTCCCTCGCCGGAACTTTGGCATTTCGATCACTTGGCAGCGATCGGGATCCGGCAGTCGGAGAATATCGTGCTCGCGAATGAACGTTTTGATGCGGTCGACCGTGCTACGGGCGTCCCGGATCAGTTCGTCGGGGCGGCCGTGCTCCTGACCGATGGCGTCAATCACTTGACGGATGGTGGCGCGGCGACCGATCGCATCGTCCGGAGGCAACGGTCGCTTCGGAAAGTATTCGCTCCACAACTGGCGAGCGATGACGTACATGTCGCGTCGGACCCGCTCGAATTCGGTCTGAGCATCGGCGAACACTTGGTCGGCGGTCATTCCGGCGTCCAACTCCAGCTCCTGCTGGCGGCCGAACTTCTCCTTGCCTAGACGCCATTCGCCGGTGGCCCGCGACATCAAGTCCCCCTCCAGAAACGCTCCATAATCCTTCAACAGCGCCACGACAGTGGCGGCGGACCTTTTCAAGGCCTCGATCTGCGTCGTTTCTCTGGCCAGTTCAAAGATCTCCTTGTCGTAAAAGGAAATCATTCCGCGGTTCTGCCGGATGGCAGTCTCTAAGATGGCCTTGGGCGGACTGGTCAGGTTTGCCTTCGCCGCCGCCACGACCCGCGGGATTTGCCCCATGCGGGCAATGCAATTGGCGATGTTGGTCTCCTTGGGCAATGTCGAGCGCGTCAACAACACGTACACGCCGTCGTTGATGTAGCCGACATAGGTCCGCGGATCTTCTTCAAAGGGGTGTCGGTTCTCCGTGAGCCAAATGGTCGTTTCCAAGTCGTGCTTGAAGATCTCGAAGTCGATCTGGCCGGCCCGCGAAAGCGCCGAGTAGTCCACTTTCTTGGGCAGCTCATCGAGCGTCGTCCGAGCATGCGCCAGCCACCGTCCGCGCGCAGCGGGCGAAACGTCGTCGAGCAAATGATCGAATCGGTGATCTCCCAACCACGTCGCTCGCAGCGGCTGCATCTGAAAGTGTTCTTCGAGGTATTGCTTGAAGAAGTCTTCCATTTTTCGATCGGCCTCCTGAGCCGATGCCTGAGAAAGGCTGGCTATTGCCAGTGTCGCGATGGCCAAACGCACAGTGAGGGGAATCACGTTCATCGTAAGAGGCTCCGAAGGCGCCGCTTCCAAGGTGGCTACAAGCTGGCTTCAGCGTCAGCGATTCGTTGCATTCACCAGAGGCGTATCATAGTCCATCCAAAACCGCCGTGTACGGTTTGGATCCGACACCGCGATTTACAGCCGCTCGAAGTTCCACAGCGGATTCGCAACGGCGGTCGTCGATTCGGTCCGCTGATGAGTTCGCCGCGTGTTTCGCGGCGCCGATCGCGATTCGAGCGGCGTCAGGCTCGTCTCGGCCGGCGACAAGCTGATCTGCGTCAGCGACACGGCGGTGACCGCTTACCCAATCCAGCTAGAGCGCGTATACCGGTAGCCCGTCAGCCCCCGCGGCCAGGCCCCCCGGGGGGTCTTGCGTCTTTCTTTAGCTAAGACCGCTCGGCCAGCCTACGAGCGGATGCACAGCGGCCTTGTCCGGCGGCGGTTTCGGCGTCGTCGCTTGGCCATCGGGGTTCAGGCTGAGCACTTCCTTGCCCTCGGGGATCGTCCAGAGTTTGACGATCCCCTGCGCATCGCCGCTGGCCAGGAGCTTGCCATCGGGAGCGAACGCGACCCAGGTTGCCTCGGCCTCGTGACCGATGAGCTGCCTTGCAA
>DASZFO010000375.1 GCA_035939775.1 Pirellulales bacterium
CCCAACCCGACGACATGGCGGGCACGGCCGTCTGGCTCGCAAGTCGCGCAAGCGACTATGTGACTGGGGCGGCGATTCCGATCGATGGCGGATATTCTTCGGTGATGTGAAACCATCGGCAGGCCAATGCCTTTACCACAAAGAACACTAGGGGCACGACGACGAGGGCTGATTATGAATCAAATTCGTGCGATTATTGCAGTCGTTGTGTTTTTGGCCCCAATCGCGAACGCAGCCGAGCCGGCCGCTGCGATCAAGATCGACGCCGGCAAGGTGCTCAATCATGTGACGCCATTGATGTACGGCTCCTGCATCGAGGACGTGAACCACGAAATCTTCGGCGGCCTTTACGCGCAGATGATCTTCGGCGAGAGTTTTGAGGAGCCGCCGGCAAAAAACTCGACAGACGGCCTGAGCGGCATGTGGGACGCCGTCCAAACTGGTGAGGCGACCCCTCGATTCACGTGGGACGCTGACAGGCCGATCAACTCCGCGCGCTCTCAGAAGATTGAGTTGCTCCGCGGCGAGGGAACCGTCGGAGTTGCCAATCGTGGGTTGAATCGCTGGGGTCTGACGTTTCGCGAAGGACGCACGTATTCGGGCCTGCTCTATCTGCGGCAGATCGGATACGATGGCGCCGTCACCGTGGCGCTGCAAAGCGCCGACGGCAAACAGAACTACGCCGCCGAGCGGCTCGCCCCGATCGGCGCGGATTGGAAACGCTACGAGTTCAACTTGAAATCGAGCGGCGCCGACACGAATGCCCGCTTCGCCGTCTGGATCGACAAGCCGGGCGCCTGTTGGGTCGATCAAGTTTTCTTGAGCGGCACTGGTGATGAACTTTTCCACAATTTACCGATCCGCGGCGACATCGGCCGGATGCTTCAGGATCAGGGACTCACCGTGCTTCGCTACGGAGGATGCATGGTCAACGCGCCCGGCTATCGCTGGAAGAACATGCTCGGCAACCGCGACCGCCGGCCTCAATACAAAGGCTGGTGGTATCCGCAATCGACGAACGGCTTCGGAATCGAGGAATTCTTGCAGTTCTGCGAGGCGGCGAAGTTCGAGAAGGTGTTTGCGATCAATATCGAGGAATCGCCCGAGGATGCGGCCGACATGGTCGAGTATCTGAACGGCCCGGCGACGAGCCAAGGGGGTGCGCGGCGTGCCGCGAGCGGCCATCTCGAACCCTATCGCGTCAAGTACATCGAGATCGGCAACGAAGAGACGACCGGCAACCACTACCTCGAACGCTTCAAGTTGCTCTACGAGTCGATGCACGCTCGCGACCCGAGCATCCAATTCATCATCGCCGCCTGGTGGGAGCCGGATAATCCGGCGGCGCGGCGGATCGTGCAAGAGTTGGACGGGAAGGCCGCGCTGTGGGACGTTCACATCGGCGGCGACGACTTGCGCGAGGGCCGCCGCACCGATGCGCTCTTCACCCGCATGGAAAAACTCGTCCACGATTGGGCGCCGAACTCCAAGCTCAAAGCTTGTGTGCTCGAAGAAAACGGCGGACGGCACGACGTGCAGCGGGCGCTCGGGCATGCCTGCGTCCTGAACGCGACCCAGCGACATGGCGATTTCGTCCTGATGGATTGCCCGGCCAATTGCCTCCAGCCTTGGAAGCAAAACGACAACGGTTGGGACCAAGGGCAGGTGTTCTTCACAAGCGGCCAAGTCTGGGCGATGCCGCCGTTCTATGCTCAGCAGATGGCCACCGCCAATCACTTGCCCTGCCGCGTGGCCAGCGAAGTGAAATGCCCAAACGATGAACTCGACGTGACCGCCACGCGGGGCGAAGACGGCTCAACGCTGGTGATGAAGATCGTCAACATCGGCGATCATCCGCATCGAGCGAGCATCGAGATCGCTGGGCTCGGCCCCGTCGATCCGCACGGCGAAATGACTTCGCTTAGCGGCAAGCTGAAAGACGTCAACCTGCCGGACTCGCCAGATCGAATTCGGTCGATCCGATCGTCGTTCGAGCACGCCGGCGAGCGGTTCGACTACGAATTCCCCGAATACTCGTACACGGTCCTCAAGCTAAAGCGAAAGCCGTGAATCGGAAGAATAGGGCGCCGATCGTGCAGCCTGAACCTGCCTATTTCGACTTGCAGCTTAACGGCTATAAAGGGATCGACTTCAACGGCGACGATCTCTCGGCCGCCGCCTTGCATGAGGCTTGCGAGCTGCTGCGGGCCGACGGCGTCGGCGGTGTGTTGATCACAATCATCACCGATGCGCTCGATCGGATGGCGGCTCGGCTGACCCGAATCGCGGCGATCCGAGTTCAGGACGAGGTCGTGCGCGAAGTCGTCTGCGGCGTCCACATCGAAGGGCCGTTTCTTAACGAGGCGCCTGGCTATGTCGGCGCCCATCCGCCGGAGCACGTTCAGCCGGCCGATCTCGAGCCGATGAAACGGCTCCTCGACGCGGCGGGCGGGCTGACTCGGCTCGTCACTTTGGCGCCCGAATGCGATCCGGGAATGAGGGTCACGCGGTTTCTTTCTTCGCAAGGCGTGATCGTTTCCGCGGGCCACAGCGATGCGAGGCTCGATCAACTCCGCGCGGCGATCGACGCCGGCCTGTCGATGTTCACGCATCTGGGAAACGGCTGCCCGCTGCTCCTGCACCGCCACGACAACATCATCCAGCGCGTGCTGAACCTAAGCGATCGGCTGTGGGTCTGCTTCATTGCCGACGGCGTTCACGTAGCCTATCCCGCGCTCGGGAACTATCTGCGTTGCGTGGGCCCGGATCGAGCGATCGTCGTCACGGATGGGACCGCGGCCGCCGGGCTGGGTCCGGGGCGCTACACGATCGGCTCGCAAGCGATTCTCGTCGGCGAAGAGCTGGCTGCCTGGGCGCCCGATCGTTCGCACTTGATCGGCGCCACCGCTACAATGCCGCAGGTCGCCGCCAAGCTCGAACGCGATTTGAGACTGTCGCGCGAAGCCATTCTGCAATTGACTTCAGTCAACCCGCGACGAGCGTTAAAAAAGCCGATTGGCCAGGGGACTTGAAGCCGGAAATGGACGGAAATGAACGGAAATGAATGTCGTCGTCTGTGAAAGCGTGAAGGAGCTGGGTCGTCGAGCGGCTGTCGATGCCGCGGCCCGGCTGAGCGCGGCGATCGCCGAGCGCGGCGCCGCGAATATGATCGCCGCCACGGGCGCTTCGCAATTCGAAGTGCTCGCCGCGCTCGTCACTGCTGAAAGACTCGATTGGCCGAAAGTCACCGGTTTTCATCTCGACGAGTATTTGGGCCTCCCGGCATCGCACGCCGCGTCGTTCCGCCGCTATTTGAAGGAGCGATTGGTCGATCGAGCGCCGTTTCGTGCGTTTCATTACATCGACGGCGAGGCTGACGCCGTGGAAGAATGCCGGCGCGTGGGAGAATTGATCGGGCGGAATCCCATCGACGTCGCGCTGGTGGGGATCGGCGAGAACGGCCATCTGGCGTTCAACGATCCGCCGGCGGATTTCGATACGGAAGAGCCGTATCTCGTCGTCAATTTGGACGACGCCTGCCGCCGGCAGCAATTCGGCGAGGGCTGGTTCCCCACTTTCGATGCCGTCCCGTCGCGGGCGATTAGCATGTCGATCCGGCAGATCATGAAGTCGCAGGCGATCGTTTGCAGCGTTCCCGACCGGCGCAAGGCCGAGGCAGTGTGCGCGGCGCTCGAAGGCCCCGTCACGCCGCTGGTGCCGGCCTCGATTCTGCAGCGGCACCCATGCGCGAAAATATATCTTGATCCACCGGCCGCCGAGTTATTGCGTGGCAAGTAACGCAACTCGCAGACGGAACTCGCAGAGGTTGCCTTCGAGCGCATAGCGCGAATACACTGTAGCAATCGGTGGGCCCTGGATGAAACCCAAATCGCGAGCACGGAATCATGCGCAACCATCGGCGAACGTACCTGAATTGCCTCATAGCGGCATCAATCGCTTGCGGCTTAGCCGCACCACGAGCCGCCGCCGAAGGTGGCAACGCGATCTTCAACGACCTGTTGCAGCGCGGCGTCCCGTTCGGCGGAAACTTTCGGAAACTTCGCACGCCCACGCTCCCGGACGGACTCAACGCGGCCGCTCAGCAACAGGCGATTGCCCCCATCTTGCAGCTCAAGCCCGGAGCGAAGCCGACATTCAAGCAATTCACCGACAGCAATCTGAACGCGCCGCACGTGCTCGTGATCGACGATCTCGCACCGCCCTTCGGCGGCGCGAATCAGCCGGGGCACAGCATCGACTTGTGGTTCGTCGTCTGGGGCGACCTGGATAAAATCATGGCCCCGGCCTTTCTCAAGGCCCAGTTTCAGCCCGATTCGAAAGATCGCATCGACGCGCTCAAGCCGGAAGAGTTGCCCAGCGAAATCAAGGTCCAGCAGATTCCCGGCGGCAAGGATTATTTCGCTCACGGCCAGTTCACGATCTTTCCGAACGATCAGCGATTCCGAGTGGCCGCGACGGCCCATGCGATTCAAACACTCAATCAGGACTCTGGCACGCTCGCGGCGCTCATCGATCCTCGCTTCAATCAGAATGCCAAGTTCCCGAACGAATGTCGCCCCGTGCTGCGCGGTGCCAATGGGAACGTTCTCTCGGACCCCAAGGGTCAGCCGCAGTTGGGCCAGCCTGCGCTCTACACTTCCGCCGGCGGTTACGTGAAGATCACCAAGCTCGCGCAGCCGGCCGGGGCCCTGTTCGTCGAATACCACCTGGTCTACGACGAACCGGCAGCCTGGTTCGGCGGCAACCCGAACTCACTCCGCAGCAAGCTCCCCACCAAAACCGGCGACGACGTCCGCGCCTTCCGCCGCAAAGCCAAAGCGGCCAGTGCGGAAGAGAAGAAGTAGGGGCGCCGGCGCCGGAACTCCCCGCCGCGAATTGAAAGAGGATCAGAACAATTCAATGAATTGTTCTGGCCGCATTGTTGCGCACCACCCTGGACGAATCCCGTTGTTGCCCAGGCCCGGAGGGCCGAAAAGTAATAACCAAGATCGTCAGATCATGGTTTACGATCGCGTCGAATGCATCTCGAGGTCCGAAGGACCGGCACGGAGAAGCGAGTCAGACCGACGAGTAGCGCTGTCGCACGGCGTGCAACGTTTCTCGAGCAGCGCGGTACGCTCAGTTCTTACGAGGCGGGAGTGCCGGTCCTTGGGACCTTGGAAATTCGACCTCGCGGTATCGGATCCCGATCTTACGATCGGGCCTATTTCCTGACGGGCCGTCCGGCCCTGAAACTGCGATTCGGTTCGCAAGCGAACCGGATAACGAACGACCTCCGTCCTCCGATCTCTGACCTCTGACCTTCGTCCTTGGTGTCTTGTAGAGACAAAACTAATCGCTCTTGCTCGCCGGCCACGCCGATTTCAGCTCGCATACGGTCAACGACAGGACCTTAAGATTGCCGTCGGAGAACAGTTCCAGCCCGGCATTCTCCGGGTCCGGCAGGAAACACGAACTCATCGATACCTTGCCATCGTTGGCAAAGACTTCGATCGACGTGCGGTCGATGAGCATGCGGAGGGTTATCCGGCCGCTTGTGGCATCCAGCTTGGCCTCCCTGCCACGACAGGTCAGCGCCCTTGTCTCGGCCGAATACGTTACGGCTTCGCCTCTGCACTTGATGCCAAACCTTTTCGCGCCGGCGAGGTCTACCTGCAACTGGATATCGAACAGATCGCCTGAAACGTTCTTGAGAAGATTATCGCCTGGCTTGATGGTCGTGTCTTGCCAGGCGTAATTCTTTTCATAGATGCTCTTGATCTCTCCGACCGGCAGTCGGCAGATCCGAAGTCCGTCGGGGAACGAGCGAAGCGTCAGATCGCAAGGAAAGGTCATCTGCTGGTTGAAGGGCATCTCGGGATAGCGTCCTCCGCGCATCCACGCGATTTGGACTCGTCGCCCTGGCTGGCCGTCAATATCGCCCCAGGATTGAGTCGCGTAGAAGTTTGCCCCGAGGTCGCAGGGGAGTTGGCTGGTCTCCGGCGTGAACTTGGCGCCATCGAATTCTCCGATTGAGTATTTGCCGTTGCCGCGCACCAGCACCCATTTTTGTCGATTTAGGTCGCCATCGACCGGCAATTGAAACATATCGGGGCATTCGAACGAATCGGCGATTGCATACTTCTGGTCCTTCCACTCGAGCAGATTCTTCGAGGTGAAGAAGCGGTAGGCTCCTCCGTCGGAGAGCACCATGATCCAGCGCTTGTCCGGCTCATACCAAAAGACCTTCGGATCGCGTTCGGGATGGACGATGACGGGGTTCTTGTCGTATTTTTTCCAGGTGCGGCCGCTATCCAGGCTGTAGGAAATGCACTGGCTGCGGTTGTCGCCGCCGGCCCAGAAGGCCACCAGCGGCGGCGTCTTGGCGTCGGGCGCAAGTCCGGACGTGTTGTCTTTGTCGACGACTGCCCCGCCCGATTGCACACCGGCGCCGAAGCGGCCGTCTTCGCAGAAGGCGGGCTGGAGTTCGGTCCAATGGACTAGGTTCTTGCTCACGGCATGGATCCAGCACTTGTCCCAGCGCTGGGCGAAAAGGTGGTAAACACCTTGGAAGTAGATAAGGCCGTTCGGATCGTTCATCCAACCCTCTTCGCGCTGTCCGGGATTCAGCTTGGATTCGGTCCATTGCCGGGCCGAAAAGTGAAATTGAGGGCGGTATTTTTCCTGGTAGAGGTCGGTCCTCGGCGGGGCTTCGATACTTGACTGCTTTCTTGGCGCGGGCTTGGGCACGTCGATCCCCAATTTCTTTTGCCAGTCGAGCAACTTCGCTTTCAGCTCCGCGAATTTTTCCGGCATGGCAGCGATCAGGTTTTGCGTTTCATCCGGGTCTTTTTTGATATTGAACATCTCGAAGTGCCCGTCGCGATAGATTTCGACGAGCTTGAAGTCACCGTCGCGGCAAACGCCGCCGGCGCGGTCTGGCCAGGGTGCCGTGTCGGCCGGATAATGCCAGAATAGCGGCGCAGGGCGGTTGAGCTTCAGCTCGCCGCGCAGCAGCGGGACCAGGCTGGTGCCGTCGATTTTCTGCTGCGCGGGGATTTCCGCGCCGGTGATTTCGGCGAAAGTCGGATAGTAGTCGATGGTCAGCGTCGGCTGATCGCAGACGCTGCCGGGCTTGGTCACACCGGGCCAGCGAACGATCTGCGGGTCGCGAATCCCGCCCTCCCAGACCTGGCCTTTGGCGCCGCGCAGCCCGCCGTTGTTGGCAGTGCGTCCGTCGCCGCCGTTGTCGGAGAGGAGAAACACGACGGTGTTGTCGGCGATGCCGAGCCGATCGAGCGTGTCGAGAATCTTGCCCAAGCCGGCGTCGACGCGCTCGGCCATCGCGCCCATGTAGATATTGTCGGGCTGGCCGAGATGGTGCTTGTTGTCGAACTTCTTGCTCGAGCCGGGGCCATGCTTCGCGTCGTATTTCCGCCGATATTTCTCGACGAGTTCCGCAGGCGCGTCGAGGTCGGCATGGACCGCATACTCTGCGTAATACAAAAAGAACGGCTGCCCGCGGGCATGAGCGCGCTCGATGAATCCGACCGCCTCGTCGCTCAGCCGATCCGGCAAAAACTCATGCGGCGTGACTTCCGGCAGCGTGCGAATCTTGTCGAACGGGAAAAAGTAATCGCCGTCGGCGATGTACTTCGTTTCCGTGCCGATCACTTCGTCGAACCCGAATTGCTTCGAGCTGCCTTTCGGATTCTGGAAATGCGTGTCGAGGTGCCATTTGCCGATGTGGCAAGTGAGGTAACCGGCGACGGAGAGCATTTGGTTGACGGTGTACTCTTTATTCGGATCGAGATAGGTCGGCGAGTTGTAATCCAGGTAATCCTCGATGCCCGTCCGATGCGGGTATTGGCCGGTCATCAGCGATGCCCGCGTCGGCGAGCAGGTGGGCTGGCAGTAGGCCTCGGTGAATCTCATCGCCGTGGTCGCGAACTTGTCGATCCGCGGAGTCTCGTTGAACGTGTTGCCGTAGCACCCCAGCTCGCCCCAGCCCAGGTCGTCGATGAGCATGAAAATGATGTTGGGATGCTTGGCCGGCTGGATCGCTTGGGCTCGCGCCGCTGAAGCCGCGAGCATTGCAACAGCCATCGGCACGGAGACGATCCATTTGAGTTTGCAAGTCGTCATGGCAGCACCCTCGCTAACCACTTTCATTCCTCTGGACGGACGAATTCGCCTCGATCACGGCAATCACTTCCCGGTCCCAGGCGACGACGAAATCGACGAACTATCCAAAGGGGCTCGTCAGGAGTGGGCATGGCGGACATCCTACGGCGCCGCGCTGACGGCAAAGGGATTGATGACCGTCACGCCGTCGTAATTCTGCCCGGCGTTCAAGTCTTCACTGAAAACCGCGCGACATCCCATCTGCTTGGCTGCCGCGAGGATCGTGGCGTCCCAATAGCTCAATTGGAATCGCTGCTGAACATCGATGGCGGCGCGAAACAGTGCGGCGGTGAGGTCGAGGGTCGGAAAGACGAGCCACGTTTCGACTAATGCGGCGGCCGCGGTTGCGGAAAGTTTGAAGGGTCGCTTCGCCGAAGTGGCGTTGACGAAGAACTCGGCCGCCACTTGAACCGACCAACCCCACCGCTCCGATAGCAACAGTTGCTGCGCGCGCTGCCGCTTGGAGACCGAGGCGGGATCTTCGTCAATCGTGTACAGCAAAACATTCGTGTCAACGGAAATTTCCGCGTTCATGCAACTGCTCGCGCGGTATTCGGGGTGAATTGCGGAACCCCTTGACGGTCCCGAACAGCTCTCGCATCCGATCGCGCGCGGCGGCCAAGGCTGCCTCGTCCCGACGGCTCTCTTCGTCCTCGGTACGCTCCTTGGGGCTGATCGTGACCTCGACCTCGGTGCCCGGAGCGAACGGCACTCCTGCCACGCGAACCTGTCCCTGATCTTCCACGGTCGCGGACGTTTCGTAAGTATGCATGGCAACTTCTTGGTCGGATGGACTGTCCTCCATTGTCGCCGCGGACTGCGGCACGGGCAAGCTCCATTGCATCGCCTTCCGCGCTCTCGGGTGAGCGTCTCGATTGTTGGTGGAAAATCTGCTCTGTTGGAAGGAGTGTTGCAGAAGGGGGGTGCCCCCGAATGAGGGCAGTGCGATGGCTAAGCAGATCGAAGCATTGGAGTTGGACCTGACATCGGAGGAGGAAGCGGCGGCGCAACGGATTTATGGGTTGCTGAAGGAGAAGGCAGATCGGCAATTGATGAGCATGGCTCGGATGCTGGC
>DASZFO010000376.1 GCA_035939775.1 Pirellulales bacterium
TGCTGCTGTTGTTCCAGCTCGTACCGCCAGCCCGAGAGCGATTGTCGCTCGGTCAACACTTCCTGTTGACTCGATTCGAGCGCTTGCCGTTCGGCCGTAAGCGATTCGCGTTGTGCCGACAACGCTTGTTGCTCGACAGAATGCGATTGTCGTTCGGCCACAAGGGAATCTCGATCCGCCCACAGAGCTTGCCGTTCGGAGTCCAAGACTTGTCGATCGGCTTGAATCGCCTGGACTGAGTCCGCGATGGCTTGCCGCTGGGCTTCGAGCGTCTGCCTTTCCGAGTCGACAGCCTGCCGTTGACCGTCCAGGGTTTGACGGTCCGATTCCAGGGATTGCCGTTCGGCCGTTAGCGATTCGCGTTGCGCCGACAACGCTTGTTGCTCGACCGAATGCGATTGTCGTTGTGCCACTAGGGAATCTCGATCCGCCCAGAGAGCTTGCCGTTCGGCGTCCAATACGTGTCGATCGGCTTGAATCGCCTGGACCGAGTCCGCGACGGCTTGCCGCTGGGCTTCGAGCGTCTCTCTTTCCGAGTCGACAGCCTGCCGTTGACCGTCCAGGGTTTGACGGTCCGATTCCAGCGCTTGCCGTTCGGCCATGAGCGATTCGCGTTGTGCCGAGAACGATTGTTGCTCGACCGAATGCGATTGTCGTTCGGCCACTAGGGAATCTCGATCCGCCCAGAGAGCTTGCCGTTCGGCGTCCAATACGTGTCGATCGACTTGAATCGCCTGGACCGAGTCGGCAACGGCTTGCCGCTCGGTGGCAAACGTCTGCTGCTGCTGTTCCAGCTCGTGCCGCCAGCCCGAGAGCGCTTGTCGCTCGGTCAACATGTCCTGTTGACTCGATTCGAGCGCTATCCTGGCGGCCCGGATCGCGTCGGATTCGGCTTTCAGTATCTCGCCGGCCGCGGCGATTTGCCGTTGACGTTCGGCGATCTCCGTCAGCCGCTGGTTCAACTCCGCGTCGAGTTGTTGTTTTTCCCCTGCCCAGGCCAAACGTTCCCCATTGAATTGGGCTTTCCGGCCCTCCAATTCATCGGTTTGAGAACCCAGTTGACTTCGCAGACCGTCGCAGTCCGCCCGATCGCTTTCGATTTGTTCTTGGCGCAGCCGGATTTCCTCCGCTTGTTGCGTCAATGAGCCTGTCTGTTGCAGGAGCGACGTTTGTTGCTCGGAGATTGCCAGTTCTCGCGCCGCGCATTCGGCCAAACGCGCTGCCCGCTCCGTCTCGTACGCCGCGCAGCCGGAATTCCATGCCGCTTGCTCGGATTCCCATTGTGTCCGGTCGGCTTCAAGTTGTTGCCGCATTTCTGCAAGCGATGCCGACTGCTCGTCGAGCTTCTGCTGCCGCTGGGCCAACTCGGCCTCGGCGTCGGAGCTGTCTATAATCGCGACCGACGGCGCCATGACTTCCAATTCCAGCGGGCCGATCCCGAGACGATCTCCAGGTTCGAGCTGTGCGTCGGAGAAAGGCCGGTCGTTGAGCCGCGTGTCTTCCGCCCAGCGGCGGACCACCGTCCGCTTGAGGCCGCGCAAGATCAGGCAGTGAGTTGGCGCCACGCCCGCGGCGCGCAGCCGTAGCGTGCAGTGACTTCCCGAGCCGACTGTACACTTTGCGCCCGTGACGTGCAGCAGGCGTCCTTGTTGGACTGTATTGAGGACTCGCAGCACCAATTCGTCTTGCGGGCCGCCAAGTGGGGCCGGGATAGAATCGGTTGGGGCAGGGCAATTCTGTGTCACTGGGTAAACTCTGAAAGGTGATTGGGTAGATGCGAGAGCAACCGACAGCGATTTCCCCTAGTCGCTATTCATAGTCCGCCGAAAGAGAGGTGGACTCGCTCCCGGCGATTTGCGAATGGGGCTCTAAATTGGACGGCACACAGGAGATGTAGCTTAATGGCAGGGCAAGTCAAAGCTACAGTGGTCGAACACACTCGTGCCAAACTTGGGAGGCGCGCCCTCGTTTTCAACTTGTTTGAGCCGATTTGGCGAAGATTCCGCGCTTCAAATAGGTGAAAGCGGGTTGAATTCCAGCGAATTCTGCCGTGAACAAGAGGCAACGCCCCACCTAGCCGAAGGCGAATACTGTGGAGGCGCGCCGGCAATCGGCAAAAAGTGCTGGATATCTGGGCCGGATTTGCCGATTATCCCAAAGCCGCAAATGCTGACGCTTGGAGCGACGCGATCAAGCGACGCTTGCAAATCGGAATTGGGGCGGCGTTCCGTGACCGGCGAAAGGGGCGTTCCACTTCGTGGGAGCTACCAGGTCTGTGATTTCTTTCACAAGGAGGAGCTGGACATCGAGGTTCCCACGAATCAAAGGTGTCCGCTGAGTAGGAATCCAAATCGATGAGAATTTCGATTGCGCTGGACCGGCAGGCGTTCTTAAGCCGCGGACCGGAAATGAGTTAGTCGAGACTGAACGCATCGAGGAGCAAATCGCTCGTTAGGCGCATTTTTTGCGACCTTAGAGAGACCGGCTGCGTACTATATTTTGGTTACGGTTTGGGGGGATGAGCGCGAAGTTGCGGCATCTAACCACCGTAGTTACGAACAGGGCAAGAGGCAATCAAAGTTCGATACGAGGGCGAATCGTAAAGGGGGGCTAGAAGCGCTTCAGACGACCCTTGCGGATTGCCGATCAGCATTTAGCCCATTTCCGGGGCATGCGCGGTCGGCCGCGGGAGCGATTGGAGGCTGTGGTCCTTTCGGCCTAGCCGTAAGATCGGACAGCTAAGGTGGAGCTGACATGGCACGCAAAGATTCATTGTTCAACATGCGCCAGATTCTGATCAAGCGCCGCGATGCGCTGCGCAGTGCGCTGGCCGGAGACTTGAGCCTGCTCAAGGAACTCCGGGCCCAAACGGCGGGCGACGTCGTCGATGCCGCCTTGGACTGTGCGCAGGATGAAATCAGCTCGCAACTGGCTGAGGTCGAAAGCCGCGAGCTGGCGCGAATTGAAAACGCGCTCGAACGGATGCGCACCGGAAATTATGGCGTTTGCGAGGGTTGCGGAATCAAAATCCCGATGGCCCGGCTTAATGCGCTGCCGTATGCGACGTATTGCATCGAATGCCAGCGAGAAGCCGAGCGCAGCGGCAGTGGGCTGGGCGGAGACACCGATTGGGGCCGCTTGGTCGATTCCGGCGGCGACGCTGACGTTTCGATCAACGACATCGAACTGGATGTTTCCTGAACGGAAACGAAGAACGCGGCATTCGGAAAACCGAGCTTTTCTGCATGCCGCGTTCTGAATTCTGTATCCCCGGGGGCCCCTATTCCTCGGCTCCGACGGGCTATAATAGAGAGCACGTTGGTCGTTTGGGCTGCGCGCTGGAATCGCGCCGCTCAGCGATTGGTGCGTGCATCGTCGTCTGATTGGCTTGCCGCCGGCTCGAAGTCCCGCTGGGAGGCAGGCCGCCTGTTTTCCAAAGGAGTCGTCGGATGGCTGCGTTTCATCGTGAAACCTCTTTTCAGCGACAATGGCTCGCTGGCGCTCAACGCCATTGGATCGCTCGCGCTCGGCGACATTGGCTCGTTCGATTCGGCTACCTGACATTGCTGGTCGGATTGTTGGTTCGTTCCGCGATCGCTCAGGGAGACCTCGCGCTCGACGATCGAGCCAAGCAGTTCGAGAAGCTGGCCCAGGACGTCGCCCGCCTCGAACAAGAGGGAAATGTCCTGAAACAGGTCGTCAAGCTCGTCCGGCCGACTGTCGTCCACATCGAAGCCGAAAAAACCGATCCGCTTGCCAAACGCTATTCCCACCAATCGATCGAGGAAGCCGGCTCGGGGACCATTTTGCAATTCGCCGACAAGTTCTACATCCTCACGAATCGGCACGTCATCAAGTCGGCCACCGACAATAACATCCACGTTAAGCTCTACGACGGCCGCACGATCAGTCCGACGCGGGTCTGGTCCGATCCGGAGACGGACGTGGCGATCATGTCGGTGAGCGCCGCGCACCTCGTGGCGGCCCGCTTGGGAGATAGCGATAAAGTCGAGATCGGCGATTTTGTATTGGCGGTGGGGAGTCCCTTCGGCCTGAGCCACTCGGTGACGTTCGGGATCATTAGCGCCAAGGGGCGCCGCGATCTTGAACTTGGCGATGAAGTGGTCAAATTTCAGGACTTCATGCAGACCGACGCCGCCATCAATCCGGGCAACAGCGGCGGCCCGCTGATCAATTTGCGCGGCGAGGTCGTCGGAATGAACACCGCCATTGCGAGCAACTCCGGTGGCAGCGAGGGAATCGGCTTCACGATTCCGATCAATATGGCCATGAACGTCGCCAAACAATTGGTCGAGCGCGGCAGCGTCGTGCGGGCGTTCCTCGGCGTTACGCTCGATTCCAAGTTTACCGAAGTCATCGCCACGAAGCTCGGCCTTCCGCAGCTCGAGGGCTGCCATATTTCGGCGATCACTCCGCGATCTCCCGCCGAATCGGCCAAGCTACAGGTGGACGACGTGATCGTCGAATTCAACGGCATTCCTATCGAAAACGACGGCCACCTCGTGAATCTCGTCAGCCTGACCGAGGTCGGCAAGGAAGTGCCGGTCGTGATCTACCGCGACAAGAAGATGGTCAAGATGAACGTGAAGGTCGGCGACCGCAGTAGCTTCGAGGCGAAGAACTGAACGCTCGCGTCAGCCCGCCCGCGCCGCTTCCACGCGTCAGCCCGCCCGCGCCGCTTCCACGCGTCAGCCCGCCCGTGCCGCTTCGGAGAGTGTGCGGAGAATGCAGTCCTTGACGGCCGCCAGCTCGAGGTTCGTCACGACATCCACATTCGAGCGCCATTCCTGCGCCTGACGGCGGTCGAAGATCGTCGCTCCCGAGGTCAGTTCTCCTTGCGTCTCGACGTCGCCGGCCATGTCCCGCGTCTCGAAGAGTTCTGGATTGCTCGCGGCCACGATCCCCAGCGCCCCGTCCACGTAAATTCCTTCCAGCCCCAGCACCTGCCGATGCGAGCGGAAGGCGTACGGCAGAATTCGTCGCAAGAAGGCGCCAATCCGCGTTGTGTCGGGCGGGAGCTGATCGAAGAGGTCGAACGTCATCACGAATTGGCTCGTGACTTCCAGCGGCACGAGCGTTTTCGTCATTCGCGATCTCAGCACCGTGCGTGCGGAGGGTGGATCGCAGTATATATTGAACTCCGCGGCCGGCGTGACGTTGCCCGGCCCCATGACCGTTCCACCCACGATGACCAGCCGCCCCACCATCGCGGGAAAACTCGGGTCGCGCTGCATCGCCCGCGCGATATTGGTGAGCGGCCCGGAGGCGATGATCGTGATCTCTTCCGGTGCGGCCCGAACTTCGTCGCACAGCACCTTCTCGGCCGGATGCACATTATGCAGCTCGGCGACCGGAAAACCGGCGTTCCCCAGGCCGTCGGCCCCATGAAGCTGCCGGCCATCCTCGGGCAGCGGAGTGTCGAGCGGGGCGGCGCCGAGCCGCGGCAGCCGTGGCGGATCGAGCTGCTCGATAATCGTCTGAACGTTGAGCGTCGCTTGCTGGGGTCGCACGTTTCCGCCGGTGGCCGTCACAGCTAGCACGTCCAGCCGCGGATCGAACAGAGCCAGCGCAACCGCCAAGGCATCGTCAATGCCCGGATCGACGTCGAGAATCACCTTCCTGGCCATGGTCAAGATTGTAGGGTTTGCGGGATGGCGGAACAAGAGTTGCCATGCCTACAATGCAGCGGGGGAAGGCGAGAAAACTATAGAATTACGAGTCCCATGACGGTCATGATTGCCGCCGTGTTGGAGCGTTTGTCCGCTGGCGAGAATCTCGCCCAGGACGAGATGTTTGACGTGATCGATCTCGTCATGCGGGGCGAGGTGCCTGACGACCAGCTTGCTCCATTGCTCAGGGCGCTGAGCATCAAAGGGGAAACGGTCGCGGAGCTTGCCGGCGCGGCGACCGCCTTGCGGCGACACATGCGGCCGATTCGCTCGCAGCGCAGCGGCCTGCTCGACACCTGCGGCACCGGCGGCGATGGCTCGCGCACTTTCAACATCAGCACGGCGGCGGCGCTCGTGACCGCGGCGGCCGGCGTGCCTGTGGCCAAGCACGGCAACCGTGCCGCCAGCAGCCGCAGCGGCTCGGCCGACGCGCTCGCGGCGCTCGGCGTGAATGTGAACGCCGATGTGCCGTTGGTGGAGCGCTGCCTCGATACGCTGGGAATTTGCTTCTGCTTCGCGCCGCTGCTTCATCCGGCGATGAAGCGGGTCGGCGATGTTCGCAAACGCTTGGGCGTGCCGACGATCTTCAATCTGTTGGGACCGCTCACCAATCCCGCCGGGGCCTCGTTCCAACTTCTCGGAGTCGGCAAACCGCATCAGCGGAAGACCCTCGCGGAAGTGCTCGCGCTGTTGGGCGTCGAGCGAGGCGTAGTGGTCTGCGGCGAAGACCACCTGGACGAAGTGACGATCGTCGGGCGGACTCGTGCTACCGTGGCCGCGGAAGGGAAGCTGCGCGAACTCACCTGGCGACCCAAGGATTTTGGCCTGCGGCAATCGTCGCTCGATGGTCTCACTGTCGACGACCCGGCCGCCAGCGCCGCGATGATCGATCGCGTGCTTACCGGAGCTGGGGGCCCGGCCCGCGACATCGTGCTAGCCAACGCCGCCGCCGCCCTCTGGACCGCCGGCAAATCCGACTCGCTCGAAACCTGCGCGCAGCTCGCCGCGTCTGCCATCGACAGCGGCGCGGCGCGAGCGTTGTTGGACAGACTGGTTGAGATGACAAAGAGCGCCTAACAAATCCGGCTAGGAGAAGGGGACAGTCCCCGTTTTGCTCCGCCGACTCCGCAAAAGGGGGACAGTCCCCGCCGGATTTGTTGGGCGCTCTAACGGATAGCTCACGTCAGCGGCACCCGCAGCCCGTCGTACGCGAGTTCCATTCCGGGCGGCAGCGCGGCGTTGGTCGATTCGTGCTCCAGCTCGTGCGACATGTGGGTGAAAAACGTGCGCTTGGGGTTGAGTTGTTTGGCGGCGGCGATCGATTCTTCCAGACTGAAATGCGTTGGATGCGGTTTCAGGCGCAGCGCGTCGAGGATCAGCACGTCGAGTCCCTCCAACAGCGGCCGGCTCGCGTCGGGAATCAGATTGGTATCGGTGCAATAGGCGACGTTGCCGACGCGGAAGCCGAGCGAGCGGAAGCGGCCGTGCCCCAGCCGGATCGGCACGATCCGCTGGCCGAGCGCTGCGAACGGCTCCGTCGAGATTCGCTGGAAGGCAAGCTGCGGCACGCCGCCGCCATAGGATGCCGCCTCGGGCGTGAACGCGTAGTCGAACGACTGGCGAATCCGCGCCTCGACGAAATCTTCGCAATAGGTCGGCAGCGGCTGGCCCAGGTAATAGGCAAAGATTCGCACGTCATCCAATCCGAACAGATGATCGGCATGGTCGTGGGTGTAGAGCAGAGAATGAACGATGCCGATCCGCTCGCGGAGCAACTGCGATCGTAAGTCGGGCGTCGTGTCGATCAGCAAATTCCCTTCCGGCAAACCGAGCACGAGGCTGCACCGCATCCGCTGGTTCTTCGGATTCTCGCTGGTACATGTCGGGCAATCGCAACCGATACACGGCACCCCGACCGAAGTGCCCGTCCCCAGAAAAAGCAATTGCCCGGCAACGTCGGTAGTTCGTGGAACTCGGGACACGGTTCAGCCCAGCGGAAGGAGAGTCGGATCGATGGGAATACCGACCCGATTCTACACCATCGTTTCGCGATTCACCGACTTTTCGCACCTCGCACTTTGTAATTCGTACTTCGTACTTTGTCCTTCGCACCTTTCTTCCCACCACTCTACCCCGCTTGACACTCGCCAACGGGACCGATATCTTTACTTGATTACACAACGCTCACTAAGTTGTGTGCATAGAACGATTTTCGATCAGTGGACCCTGGCGTTCGCTGGTTCGACTGGGGCGGGACGTGGATCGGGACTCGTTCCCGTTTTTTGTTGGGTAACATCGAAATGAATGCAAGCGAAGTGCTGCGGATCGTCGACGCGATCCACCGCGACAAGAATATCGAAAAGGAGATCGTCTTTCAGGCGATCGAAGCCGCGCTAGTCTCCGCCGCCAAGAAGCAATATGGCGAAGACCAGGAGATCGTGCTGAATATCGATCGTCGCGATGGTACGATCAGCGGCACCCACAATGGCGTGCCCCTCGATCCGGAGGAGGCGATGGGACGCATCGTCGCTCAAACGGCCAAACAAGTCATCATCCAGAAGATTCGCGAGGCCGAGCGCGACGCACTCTACGACGAATACAACGAGCAAATCGGGCAGATGATCTCCGGCGTGGTCCAGCGTTACGAAGGAGGGGCGGCGACCGTCAGCCTCGGCAATAGCGAGGCCATCCTCCCCCGTAGCGAGCAGATTCCCGGCGAGACGCATCATCCGAACGAGCGCGTGCGGGCGACGGTTTGCGAAGTCCGCAAAGCGGGTAGCCGCGTGAAGATCATATTGAGCCGCACGCGCACGCAGTTGGTGCAGCGGCTGTTCGAGCAAGAAATTCCAGAGATCGCCGACGGCGTGATCGAAATTCGCGCCATCGCCCGCGAGCCCGGTTATCGCAGCAAGGTGGCGGTGAGCAGCTCGGATCAACGGGTCGATTGCGTCGGAGCGTGCGTCGGCGTGCGCGGCAATCGGATCAAGAATATCGTGGATGAACTCGGCGGCGAACGAATCGACATCGTCCGCTGGAGCGACGACTTGCCCGTGCTCGTCCCCAATGCGTTGCAGCCGGCCGAGGTGGAGGAAGTGATCCTCTGCCAAATGCTCGGTCGGGCGATTGTGCTGGTGCGCGAGGACCAATTGTCGCTAGCGATCGGCCGCCGCGGGCAGAATGTGCGCTTGGGGAGCAAGCTCTGCGGCTGGGACATCGAAATCATGACCCGCGAGGAACTCGACGAGCAGATCGAGCGGGCCGTCTCGGGTTTCAGCGCCTTGGAGGGGCTGGACGACGCGCTGGCCGAGAAGCTCGTCGGCGAAGGCTTTCTCTCGTACGACGATCTATCGGTGATCGAGCCGGATGCGCTAATGGAGATGGGGAGCTTGACGGCGGAGCAAGTCGATACGATCGTGGCTCAAGCCGAGGTCAAGGCGCGCGAGGCGGAGGCGGCGGCGGCCGAAGAACGTCGCCGGCAGCGCGAGCAGGAGCGAATCGACGCTGCCACCGCCGCAGCCGACGCCGAGGATGCGGCGCGGGCTGAAGCGGCCGCGGCTAGCGGGGAGGGCGTTTCGGCGGGATCGGCGCCCGAGTCGCCACCCACTGAGTCGCCACCCGTTGTGGCCGGCTCGTCCAACGGCAGCGCCGCGGCAAGTCCCGATGCGGTGGTCCATCCGGAGGAAGAACAGAAATCGGATGGAGCCGGGGGGGATGAAGGGGGCGCGCCAGGCTGATCGACGGATTTCGAGCCGCGGCGATTCCACTCGTGACGGCTGGCCGTTCGTGACGATTGGACGGATTGGCCGGGGAAAGGGCCGCCGTTCGAGCGGCCATTTTTATCGAAACGGCCGTTTTGTCGCTTGGCAGGGGCAAGGGCTGGTTTGTTGGCGGCGCAAATTGTTGACGAGGTCTGGATAATTACTGTGTTTTTCGGAAGCTCGACAAGACGCTACCGGGAGAACTTACCTATGATTTAGTTTCATGCTTCGCCGACGGCAGCACAGATTTCGCCCGCCGCCGACGAAAAAATGTGAGGGAGGATCGGCTTGGCCGTTCGCATCTACTCGTTAGCGAAAGAACTGAAGATCGACAGCAAAGTGCTGGTGGATGACTGCACGCGTGCAGGGATCCCCGGCAAGGGCTCGGCTTTGGCCAGCCTTACTGACGATGAAGTCGTTCGGCTGAAGGAATATCTCAGCGGCGGCGGTCGCGGCGGGGCCGGTCCGGCGGCTCGAGGGCCGAAGACCATGGCGGCGCCTTCCGGCGCCACGGCGCTAGCCGAACCGGACGTCGTTCGCCGAGAGGACTACATTGCGCCCGGCGGAAAGAGCGTCGGCAAGCCGCCCGTGCTCGATTCCCGCTCGGAAAAGCCGCAGCCGATCGAGGCCCGCAAAAAGCCGTCGCCGGGCGGCGAAGGCCCGAAGCCGGCGCCGAAGGGACCGACGGCCATCAAGCTCGCGCCGCTTCCGCCGTCCTCCATGGTTCTGCCGCCGAAGTCCGCGGCCGAGGAACCCGCCCCGCAAAAACCCGATCTCAGGCTGCCCGCCGATGCGATCCGTGCCAGCAAGGCGGGGAGCAAGCCGCTCCAAGAGCATCTCCGCAAGCACGAGCAGAAGCGCAAGACCGACTCGGCCGTCAAACCTCGCGAACGGTGCGGTTCCGCTCCGCCGATGCCCGTCCCCCCGCCGCTCGGTGAGGCCGGTAGCCGCGAACGCCGCCGCGGAGGCAAGCCGGCGGTTGCCAAGGCCGGCCAGGGTGGAGACGTTTTCGATTCCTCGCTCGGTGGGCGCGAGGCGCGGCAACTCGCCCGCAAACGCTCTGCACCCACCCGCAAGCCAGGTGGCGAGGACGACGAACCGGCCGTTCGCGGCCGCCGCGGCATGACGCGGCTCAAGCGCTCCGGCACGGCCAGCACCGCCGCGCCCCGCAAGGGAAAGGTCACGCTGCAACTCCCGGCCTCCGTGCGCAGCTTTTCGGAGGCGGTCGGCGTCAGCGCCGCTCAGGTGCTTCGCAAATTGCTCGATCTCGGCATCAACGTGGCGAACATCAATGCGATCCTCGAAACGGAAACCGTCGAGCTGCTAGCGGTCGAGCTTGGGGCTGAGATCGAGTTGAAGCAAGCATTCAACCTCGAGGACCAGATCCTCTCGACCATCGACAGGTACGAAGACGCCCCGGAGCAACTCCGCCCCCGCCCACCGGTGATCACGTTCCTCGGGCACGTCGATCACGGCAAGACGTCGCTGTTGGACAAGATCATCGGCATCGACGTGGCCAGCGGCGAGAGCGGCGGCATTACGCAGCACATCCGCGCTTACGAGATCGAACGCAACGGCCGCCAGATCGCGTTCGTCGATACGCCCGGACACGAAGCCTTTACGGAAATGCGGGCCCGCGGCGCGAATGTCACCGATATCGCCGTCCTGGTCGTCGCCGCCGATGACGGCGTCATGCCGCAGACCGAAGAGGCGATCAGCCACGGCCGGGCGGCCGGAGTGCCGATCGTCGTGGCGCTTAACAAGATCGATCTTCCCGGCGTGAACATCGAGCGGATTTACCAGCAATTGGCTACTAGCGGGCTGTTGCCGACCGACTGGGGCGGCGACGTGGAAGTCGTTAAGACCAGCGCTCTCACGGGCGCCGGGATCGAAGACCTTCTGGAGACCCTGTTCACGATCGCGGAGTTGAACGATCTCAGGGCGAATCCGTCCCGCCCGGCGGTCGGCACCTGCATTGAAGCGGAGGTGCATGAGGGGCGCGGCGTGGTTGCCAAGCTGCTCGTGCAAAAGGGAACACTCAAGATCGGCGACGCCATCATTTGCGGCACGGCCACGGGGCACGTCAAGGCGATGTACGACACGCTCGACCGTAATCGCCGGTTCGCCGAGGCAGGGCCCTCGACCCCGGTGAACATGACGGGCTTGGACGTGGCGCCCCAGGCCGGCGAGCGTTTTTACGTGCTCGACGACATTGCCCAGGCCCGGCAGATCGCCGCAAAGCGGCAGGAGCAAAACCGCCAGCAAACGTTGGGCAGCGCCCCGACCCACGTCACGCTCGAGAATCTATTCGACCGCTTGGGCAAGCAAGAGGTGCAAACGCTGAACATGATTCTCCGGGCGGACACCCAGGGATCGATCGAGGGAATCCAAAAGGAGCTGACCAAGCTCGAACATCCCGAAGTGAAGATCAAGGTGCTCCAAGCCACCGTCGGCGGCGTTTCCGAGGCCGACGTCCATTTGGCCGATGCCTCGGACGCGGTGATTATCGGCTTCAGGGTGGTCCCCGACGAAGGGGCCCGCACGCTGGCCGAACGCAAGGGAGTGCAGATCCGGCGGTACGAGATCATTTACAAGGTGACCGAAGACTTGCGGGCCGCCTTGGAAGGGATGCTCGAGCCTGAGAAGCGCGAAGCCGAACTGGGCCGGGCGCTCGTCCAGCGCACGTTCACCATCAGCCGCATCGGCACTATTGCCGGCTGCCGAGTGCTTTCGGGCAACGTGCAGCGCAATGCCCGGATGCGGATCATTCGCGACAATCGGGTGATTGGCGACTACGCGCTCGACTCGTTAAAGCGCGAAAAGGACGACGCTCGGGAGGTCCGCGAGGGGATGGAATGCGGTATCAAACTGGCCGGTTTCAACGATGTGAAGGAAGGAGACGTTCTCGAGGCCTATCGTATCGAGGAGGTTGCCCGCACGTTCTGAGATCGTCGCCGATCGACGCGCTCCCTTTTGGGGGTCGCGGCTAAAATTGTGGTTGCGATCGCTCGCAACCCGTCATTCATCACTCGTTACTCGCCATATCGCCTGCATGTCGTCCCGCCGATTGTTAAAAGCCGCCGCCGCCGTCCGCCAAGTCGTCAGCATGGCGATTCTGACGGACTTGAAAGACCCGCGGGTCCGCGACGTGACGGTGACGCACGTCGAAATGACGCCCGACATGCGCGAAGCGAAAGTCTACGTTTCGATCATGGGAGACGCGACCCGGCAAGACCTGAGTCTCCGCGGCTTGCAAAACGCGCGCGGGTTCTTGCAATCCAAGATCGCCGAGCGGATCGAGACCCGATACACGCCCCGACTGCGGTTTGTCGTCGATATGGGAGTGAAGCGGTCGATCGAGGTGGCCGAGATTCTCGATCGCGTGCTCTCGGAAGACAAGTCGGCGGGCGAACCAGCGGCAAGCGACGAGCCGGCGGCCGAGGATTTTCCAGACGAGGAACGGGCCGAGTTTCCCGAAGCGGAGGGACATTCCGAAACGTCGTTGGACAACGAGCCGGACGATGGCGATCGGACGAACCGCGACGAGCCGGACCGCCCCTCTCCGCGGTGACACTGATTTTTCACCTGAGCTGACCACGAATTGAGACGATTTCATGGCCCATCCGAATCGCACCGCCCTGTTAAACAAGACGCACCGCGTGCTGAAGCAGCATTACAAGCCGGTTGCTCCGGCGAACGATCGTCCTCTGCTCGAGCACACGCTATATGCCTGCTGTCTGGAAAACGCGCCGTATGCGACGGCCGACCGGATATATGACCATCTCAGCAAATCGTTTTTCGATTGGAACGAAGTCCGCGTCAGCACGCTAACGGAGTTGACCGAGGCGATGCACAGCCTGCCGGACCCCTTGGCCGCCGCCTCGAATCTGAAGCGGATTCTCCAGGGCGTGTTCGAATCGACCTATTCGTTCGATCTCGAACCGCTTAAGAAGCAGAACATCAGTCAGGCCGCCAAGCAGCTTGAAAAGCTCGGCGGCGCCAGCCCTTTCATCGTAGGGTATGTCACGCAGACGGCGCTGGCGGGCCATGCCATCCCGCTCGACCGCGGCGCGCTCGACGCGCTGTACGTGCTCGGGGTCATCAGCCAGAGCGAATCGCAATCCGGTAAAGTCTCCGGTCTGGAGCGGGTCATTCCCAAGAACAAGGGGATCGAGTTCAGCTCGCTCCTGCATCAATTGGTGGCCGACTACGTGGCGAACCCCTTTTCGCCAAACGTCCGCAAGCTGATGCTGTCGATCAGTCCGGACGCCAAAGACCGGTTTCCCAAACGCGGCGCCAAGAAGGAGCCTGAGAAGCCGCCCGAGCCCGCTCCCGCCGCGAAGAAGAAGGGGCCGTCCGAAAAACCGGGCGAAAAGCCGCACGAAAAACCGGGCGAGCGGCACGCGGGAAAGCACGCGGAAAAACACCCCGAGAAGCCGAGCGACAAGAAGAAAGTAGCTGCCGCATCGAAACCGTCTCCATCCAAACCGCATCCCGTTTCCGCCAAACGGAAGCCATCGGCCAAGCCGCTCGCCAAACGCAAGCCGCGGTGACGAGATGGAGGTCGGAGATCGGATGTCGGTCGTTAGCCGGTTCGCTTGCGAGCCGAAGTCGGCAACGCCATGTCGACGGGTCGCCGGTCCTTTCACCCTTTCACAGCTTCGCGCATCTGCTCCGGTTCGCAAGCGAACCGGCTAACGAGTAACCTTCACAAGTTCACGCCTTTCCATGCGGCTGCTAGTTTTTCGAGCCCTCTGCATCTTCTCCTGCTCGGCCCTCGTCGCGGCCGCGATCGCCGCGCCGACAAGGCCGCGCGGCGGTGATCGGTTTGAGGATGAACCGCAACCGCTAGTCAGTGAGCATCCGCGGACCGAGGAGGAGCAGGACCGGCTCGACGCCGCGGCCAAGTTCGCCGCCGGCCGGACCCTCGAGCAGCGTGAGGAATCCGCGGCGGCCTTGCGTCTTTACGAGCGCGCCGCCCGGCTCGATCCGCAAGCCACGCCGATCCTCCGCGAACTCGTGCCGTTGGCTTACCGCCTGAATCGCCGCGCGG
>DASZFO010000377.1 GCA_035939775.1 Pirellulales bacterium
CTGGCGGCGATCCAATTGCTGTTCTCGGGCGGCCAACCTTGCCGCCTGGCCTTCAATGTCGGCCTGACGGTTGGCTCCCCATTGCTCCAGTTCTTGCTTCTGATGCTGAATCCGCTCGCGCTCGGCCTCCAACCGGGTGGCCAGCATTTCGAGGTCCTGTTTCTGACCGGCGATCTCGGCTCGCTCCAACCTATATTGCTCGGCGAGCTTCCCGCGGATTTGGGCCAGCGACTGGCTGAGCGCAGCCGGCGGTGCAACGCCCATCATCTGCGCCCAAAGCTCATCGGTGGCTAAACGCAATTCGAGCGACTCGCGCTGCGTGCGGATCACTTCCGCGCGAAGCTGATCGACCGCGGCGGTGCGCCGTTCGAGATGCTCGGCTCGGGCCTTGATCGCGTGGAGCTTTTTTTCCAGTTCCAGCTCGGCTCGGTCGTGGGCTTGGGCCGCCTCGCGGCGCTCGGCGTCGCAGCGATCTTGCCACGCACGCCGATCGGCGTCGAGCTGCTGCCGCGCTCCGTCGAGTTCCGATTGGCTATCGCACAGCAATGCTTCGGCCTCTTCCAAGTTTTGTTCGCGCTCGCGAAGCCGCGCGTCGAGTTGTTCTTGTTCGGCGGCAGAGCGAACCAGCGCGGCCGAGATGGCGGCGTTTTCCGTTTCCTGACGGTCGAGCGCCGAGCCGCGCTCGTCCAGCTCGCGCTGCCGGCTGCCGAGCGCTTCGTTCTGGCGCCGCAAGTCGGTCTTGATCCGCTCGCGAGATTCGGCCTGCTCGCGATCGGCGCGAGCCAGCGCTTCCTCTTTTGCGGCAATTTCAAGTTCGCGGCGAGCGATTTCGGCCTCCCGCTCGGTCAACTCCTGTTGCCGCTCGCGGAACCAGAGCCGCGCGTTGCGCGAGCCGTTTTCATGCTGCGCCAGTTGAGCGTGCAAATCCGCCTCGCGGCGGTCGATCTGCTCCTGCTGCGCCCGCAGATGGTCCGCCAACTGCTCGGCTTGAAGCTGCAACTGCTCGGCGGCCCAGGAAGAGGCCGGCGTCTCAAAGCCGACGGACTCGCCGACAGCGACTGTTTCCCGAACCGTGGCCGCTTGGCGCGCCTCGCCACTCTCCTCCGGCTCGGGCAGCACTGCGTCCACGCCTTCCGGAGCGACCAGGATCACATGTGGCGGATCGATCCGCGTCTGCATCGTCGGCGCGCCATGATCGGTGTCGAATTCGGCGGATTCTTGTTCGAGATCGGACATCGCGGAGATCGGAGGTCAGAGATCGGAGGTCGTTAGCCCCTTGGCTTGCCACGGCATGGCGGCGCCAACAGTCGGTCGTTAGCCGGTTCGCTTGCGAACCGGAATGTTCCGAGATCGAAATAGATGCATTCGCTGTCTGTCGCCCAGCGTCGCTGCTAGCATCGCTAGCGGCGTCAAAGCTTATCCAGCCTCCATAATCGGCAAACTGCAATTCACAATTGATTCCAAATGAGCAGCCTGAGAAAACTTCAGTGAAAGTGCCTGCACCGACGCTGGCGGCGTCGGCCACGACGCGCGATGTTCGTCGCATGTAGGAACACAATGGTATCGGGGAAAAGCAAGATTCTCAGGGATATAGTGGACAAAAGTATATTGATCGCTATAATCGGGAGAGACGGTCGCGTGATGGAGGAAACGGCCTGAGAATTCGAGGTGTTTTATGGAAACCCCGGTCAAGCAGTATTTGAGCACAACGGCCGAGGAAACAGCGTTGGTGTCGGGTGCGCGTCGGATTGGCGAGTTGATGCCGGCGGTACTAGCCCGGCATGGAATTGATCCGCTGGCGGTGCGAGAGCGAGGGAATGGTCGGACGCTGGTGGTCGTGCATTCGGCCAACGCGCCGGCGGGAATTGCGGAGTTGCTGGCGACCGTGTGAGCGGGGCATCCGGCGGCGGACGCCACCGGCTCGCCATCGGTCCGTCAACCTGCCGACTGCCTCCTGCCCACTGCCCACTGCCACCTGACCTCAGGGCCATCTCGGCTCGCGCTTCTCGAGAAAGGCGGCCAGGCCTTCGGCGGCGGCTTCGGTCGTGCGGGCCGTGGCGCTGACCGCAGCCCCGGCGGTGAGCATCGTCGTGAGATGTTCGCCGACGGTCTCGTTCAACATTCGCTTGGTGAGGAGAAGCGCCTCGGGAGCGCAGGCGGCGCATTGGGCGGCGATTTCGTTCGCCCGCGGCCAGAGATGATTGGCATGGACAATCTCGTGATAAAGGCCAATGCGATGCGCCTCGGCGGCCGGGATCGTTTGAGCCGCGAGGAGCAGATAGGCGGCCCGGCCGGCCCCGATGCGAAAGGTCAATAGCGGCGTGACCATCCCCGCCACCAGCCCGCGGCGCGGCTCGGGCAGCCCAAAGCTCGCGGCTTCAGTCGCCAGCACGATATCGCAAGCGAGCACTAGCCCCGCCCCGCCGGCCATCGCCGGCCCGCTGACTGCGGCGATGAGCGGCTTAGGGAAGCGGAGCATCATTTCGATCAGATCGCGATAGGCGGTCGAATCGGTGTGCCATTGGGCCAGCGCGTCCGGGGCTTTGCTCGTGCTCTGCATCTCGGCCAAATCCATTCCGGCGCAAAACGCGGGACCGGAAGCCGCCAGCACCACCGCTCGCACGCTCCGTTTCTGATGCAGGTCGCCCAGCGCATGCACCAAATCGGCCAGCAAGGCCCGCGACAGCGCGTTGCGCTTCTCGGGACGATTGAGGATGATCGTGCCGGTGTGCTCGTGGACGTGGAGTTTGATGAGTGACATAGGCCTCAATCGACTGCGAGCATTTCCGCGAGATTCTTGGGGGCAGGGAGTTCGAGTTCGAGGATCGCGGTGCCGAGGAGCTTGCCTTGGGTGTCGATTCGCAGCGATAGGCTTGCTCCGCCGGCGAGCGCATCGTAGAGCATGAAGTTGAGCGCACCGATCCGCGGCAACTCGAAGCGCTCGACCCGGCTGGCGCCTAGCGCGCGAAAAAACTCGGCAACGCGATCGGCCGTCAGCTCGCGACGCAGATACTCGAACCCAGCCGGCGTGTAGGTTACCACGCCAATGTTGGCGTGGTTCCCCTTGTCGCCGCTGCGGGCGTGAGCGATTTGGCCAAGAGTGATGGGTTCGGCGGAGGCCACAAGTTTTCGACAGGATTAACAGGATTAGCAGGATTGTTGTCAGCACCTGTTGTAACGCAACTGCAACGGTTCTCAAAGACGCTTGAGAAGCCTCGGATGGGGTGTTAGAGTCGATAAAATGAAGACTCACGCCGTTGGAATCGACTTAGGGACGACTAACTCCGTCGTCGCCTACCTGGACGACAAAGGCAAAACGCAGGTCGCCCGCAATACCGAGGGGGACGTGCTGACGCCCAGCGTCGTGCTGTTCGAGGATTCCGAAGTGATCGTCGGCAAGGAGGCGAAGAAGGCGACCGCGATCAAGTCCGGAGCGATCTCCGAGTTTGTCAAGCGCGATATGGGCAAGGAGTTCCACTCGCGGCCGATCCACGGCGAGAAGCTGCGCCCCGAGGTGATTCAAGCCTGCATTCTCAAGAAGCTCAAGGACGACGCGATCGCCACGCTCGGCACGAATTTCGAGGCCGTGATCACGGTGCCCGCCTATTTCGATGAGCCGCGCCGGAAGGCAACCGCCGACGCCAGCGAAATGGCCGGCCTGAGCGTGCTCGACATCGTGAACGAGCCGACCGCCGCCGCCCTCTCGTTCGGCGAAAGCCTCGGCTATCTCACGGTCGAAGGAGAGCCGCGCGAGCCGATGAAGGTGCTCGTCTACGATCTGGGCGGCGGAACGTTCGACGTCACGCTGCTCGATCTGAAGCCGGGCGATTTGCGCACGCTCGCCACCGATGGCGACGTGCAGCTCGGCGGACACGATTGGGACATGCGACTGGTGGACTACTGCGCCGAGCAATTCATCAAGCAACACCATCTCGACCCGCGGCAAAGCCCGGCCTCGCTGGCGGCGCTGCTGGCGGCGGTCGAGGAGGCCAAGCACACGCTCACTGCCCGGCCGAAGGCGGCCGTCACGGTCCGCCACGGCGGGCACACGATCGAGCTGCCGATCACGCGCGAGCAATTCGAGGAGTTGACCGAAGACCTGCTCGAACGGACCTCCTACACCACGCGACAGGTTCTGGCGGCCGCGAAGCTCTCATGGAAAGACATCAGTCGCGTCTTGCTGGTCGGCGGCTCGACGCGGATGCCGATGGTGTCGCGGATGATCGAGCAACTCACGGACCTTAAGCCCGACCACACGGTGAACCCCGACGAGGCAGTAGCCCGCGGCGCGGCGATTTTCGCGGGCTACGTGCTCCGCCGCCGCGACCCGAACGCCAAGCCCTCGTTCAAGGTGGTCGATGTCAATGCGCACAGCCTCGGGATCGAAGGGATCGATCAGCGGACGATGCGCAAGGAGAACATCGTTCTCATTCCACGCAACACGTCGCTGCCGGCGAAGGTGACTCAGAAGTTCGTCACCAAGGTTGAGGACCAACTGTCGATCGTCGTGCAGGTGCTCGAAGGGGAGAGCAAGATTCCCTCGCAGTGCTCGGCGATCGGGCGGGCCGTGCTTCGCAATTTGCCCGACCATCTGCCCAAGGGTTGGCCTGTCGAGGTCACGTATGAGTACCTCACGAACGGCCGGCTCGACGTGCAAGCGAAACTGCCGGGCACCAGCCGAGGAGTGGAGTTGGAATTACAGCGCGAGCAATCGCTCACCAGCGAGCGGATCGGGCAGTGGAAAAAGGTGATCGCCGAGGCGCAGGGGTTCGACGCGTTCGAGGGGATGCTCGACGAAGTGATGCACGCGCACCGAATGGATAAAAAAGCGGCGATCAAAGCCGCGGCCACGGTCCCGACCATAACGAAACCGTCCGGCGAGTTGCTGTCGGAAGACGATTTGTCGGCTGCGGGTCAAGCCTTTGCTCAAGTGCAGGCGGAAATCGGAGGCGCGAAGGCCGACGAACGCTCGGCGGCAAAGCCCGCCGCGAAAGCGGGCGCCGCGGGCGGGGGCAGCGATAAGAACAGCACCAAGAGCGCAGAAAGGATGGGAGCCGCCGAAGCGCGCGGCGGAGCGAAGGCCGCCCCGGCGACCCGCCCCGCCGCGAAACCCGTCGCGGCGCCGGTTCGCGCCAAGGATGCCGCGGCAGCCAGTAAATCCGCGCTATCCGGAAAGCCCTCCGCCGCGTCGGACTCCGCCGAGAAAAAGGGCGGCAAGACAGCGCTGCCACCCGCAGTAAAATGGCTGATGACCATTGTCGCGATGTTGCTCGTGTCGGCGATAGCACTCCTGGTGGCCGTCTACCTCGTTGCTTGGTTCACCAATCAGGGCAACTTACTCCCATTCAACCTCCCGGGGCTGCCGCCGAAGAAGGTGCAAAGAGCAGCGTGGTTTGATCGCCGCCCCGCGAACACTGAGAATCGCCCATCGTTCAACCCGGAGCCAGCGGAGACGGATCACGACTTGGAGGCGCCCGTCGCCGTTGGCTCCGGGTTAAACGAGATTATTGAGAGGTTCGACATTCGACATTTAAGGGCTTTCGCGTGACTCAGTCCTCGATCCTCCGAAAGTCCCCTGCCGTCGGCATCGACCTCGGCACGACCTACTCCGTCGTCGCCTATCTCGACGACACGGGCCGGCCGATGACAATCGTCAATTCCGAGGGAGACTTGATCACCCCGACCGCCGTGCTTTTCGACGGGGAGACGACCGTCGTCGGCAAAGAGGCGATCAAGGCGATTGCCTCCGAGGCCGATCACGTCGCCATGTGCGCCAAGCGCGATCTGGGAGAACGAGCGTTCCATCGCGTGATCGAGGGGCATCGCTACCCGCCCGAGGCGATCCAGGCCTGGGTGCTCAACAAGATCAAGCGCGACGCCGAGCGGCAACTGGGACCGATCGCGCGGGTGGTGATCACCGTGCCGGCCTATTTCGATGAAGTCCGCCGCAAGGCCACGCAAGACGCCGGCTTCATGGCCGGCCTCGAGGTGATCGATATCATCAACGAGCCGACCGCCGCGGCCGTGGCTTTCGGCTTTCAGCAAGGCTTCTTGAACGCTCAAGGGACGGCCGCGAAGCCGCAGAAAATCCTCGTCTACGATCTCGGGGGCGGGACGTTCGACGTCACCGTGATGGAAATCAACGGCACGAACTTCAACGCCTTGGCCACCGACGGCGACGTCCGGCTCGGCGGCCAGGATTGGGACCAGCGGATCGTCGATTTCGTGGCTGAGGAATTCATCCGCCAGCACAAGATCGATCCGCGCGATGATCCGAACGCGGCCGGCCGGCTGTGGCGCGAATGCGAAGACGCCAAGCGCACGCTGTCGCTCCGCAACAAGGCGGCCGTCAGCTACGACTACAAAGGCGTCACCGTGCGAACTGAGATCACCCGCGAAAAGTTCGAGGAAATCACGCACGACCTGCTCGATCGCACCCGCTTCACCACGCGGCAGACGCTTCAGGCCGCTGGCTGCACCTGGGACAAGATCGACCGCGTGTTGCTGGTCGGCGGCTCGACGCGAATGCCGATGGTCCGGGCGATGCTCAAGGAGATTTCCGGCAAGGACCCCGATGCCTCGGTCTCGGCGGATGAAGCGGTGGCCCACGGGGCGGCGCTGCACGCCGGAATTCTCCTGGCCCGAACGCAGGGCAATCGCGTGCCGTTCAAGATCAAGAACGTCAACTCACATAGCCTCGGCGTCGTGGCGACCGACGGCAAGACGGGCCGCCAGCGCAATGCCGTCCTGATCCCGCGGAATACGCCGCTGCCGGTAGCCGCCAAGCGGGTCTTCAAGACGCAAAAGGTCAATCAGCGCTCGATCCTCGTGCAGATCGTCGAAGGAGAAAGCGCCTCGCCCGAGGATTGTTCGCAACTCGGGAAGTGCATCGTTCGCGATCTGCCGGAAAATCTAGCGGCGGGCACGCCGATCGAAGTGACATTCCGCTACGCCGAAAACGGCCGCTTGGCGATCACCGTGAAGGTGGCTAAAAGCGACAAGGAACTCCAACACGAAATCACCCGCGAAAACAGCTTAAGCGCCGAGCAGCTCGACACCTGGCGACAATACATCCTCGGCGCCGCCGGGCACCCGCTGCCAGTAGACGAAGCGAAGTGAGAAGTGGGTCGAGTTGGCAGGAGGCAGAGTACTCTCTCGTTAGCCGGTTCGCTTGCGAACCGAAGCGTGCAACGCGGCGGCATCGAACAGAGAATCCAAAATCCATTTCCCGCCTCACGCATATCCATTCGCCCTAAACCACTGCCAAGCCGTCTCGGCGGCTTCGCGGGCCGGGCGCGGGCGATAGCCGAGTTCCGCGGCGGCCCGAGCGTAGGAGTAGTGGTGCTCGAGGCGCGACATCGCCACCGCCGCGCTATTGAGATTCGGCTCGCGGCCGGTGAGCCAGCCGCGCAGATCGCCGAAGTGTCCATAGACCCAGAGCCCCGGCGGCAGGGCTTTGCGCCACGGTGGACGCACGCCGATGATCTTCGCGAACAAGCTCCAGGCCTCGAGGAACGACATCGGCTCGCCCCCGAGGATGTATCGGCGGCCGCGCGTTCCGCGATCGAGCGCCGCCACGATTCCCGCGGACACGTCGCGGACGTCGCAGAAATCGTTCCCGCCGGGCGGCGCCAGCCTTCCCCAACCGGTTGCCAAATCCAATAGCATCCGCCCGGACGACGGCTTCCAATCCCACGGGCCGAGCATGAATGCGGGATTAACGATTACCGCGTCAAGCCCCGCCTCGACCTTTTCGAGAACAACGCTTTCCGCTTCGCGCTTGGTGACGACATACGGGCAGGCGACCGTTTCTTGGGCCGGAGTCTCTTCATCGGCGGGCATTTGGCGAGTGCCGAGCCCCAGCGTGTTGACGGTCGAGACGTAGCACAGCCGCGCGCCCTCGACGCGCGCCGCCTCGGCCACGTTACGGGTCCCCTCGACATTGATCGCTCGCTGCGAATCGAGCCCCTTCCAGCCGATATGCACCTCGGCTGCCGCATGCACGATCCGAGCGGCGCCGCGACACGCTTGCCGGATCGTCTCGGGCTGGCGAACGTCACCGTGAGCGATCTCGACCGGGAGTCCGTCGAGGCAGCGAATATGATTCCCATTTCGCGCCAACACGCGAACCGCGTCGCCGCGCTCGACGAGCAGGCGAACCACGTTGTTCCCTACCAAACCAGTCGCGCCGGTGACGAGCGTGAGCATGTTCTGTCCCCCGAAGATAGCCGTCGGTAATCGCGCGCTTTCCGCTAATAGCGCGGATTTTCGCCGTCGTCGACGGCACCGGATTCCGGTGGATTGATCGTTGAGACTACAGAATTTGGATTGTACTGTCCATGACGCTAATTGCCTCTCCAGACGAGTCTAGCGGGCATTACGACGCTCCGTTGCGCGAACGCGCCGTTTGGCCAATTGCCCATCCATGTGAGTCAGGCGCGACCAATCCCGCCGGCGATCTCACATGGTGCGCCCGCCCGCGCGGTGGACGGAAAGATCCAATTTAGCCTCTTTAATCTACGTCCTCGACATCAAACCACCCATTCCCTTGTCATTCGGCCACGTTTTCCGAATGCAAGCTGGATTGGCACATGAACTGCTTATGCTAGGTGCCCCTAACCACACGCGGGAAGCGAACGTCGCTCCGAGGGAGGGAACATGTCTCAAACAGGAGGATCCAACGATGCGAAGCACGATTATCGGTGTCGCAATCACACTAGGCGCGACGCTGGCCACAAGCGGCGCCTTTGCCCAACGAGATGGTGGAGTGGCAGGAGGAGCGGGAAATCTCAGCGCGGGAGCCAACGCCGCTGGCAATTCCAACGTCACGGCCCCGAATACGAACAACCCCAGCTTGCCGGGCCCGAACGCGAAGGAAGGCCAGCCGGGCAATCGCGGCGAGACTGACAATCGCGCGCGAACCGACCAGCGCGGGCAAGCGGACTATGGCGATCAATCGAACCAAACCGGCCGCCGCGATGAGCGAGCCGAAGACCGCGACCGGGGCGAACGCCGCGATCAAGACGACAACCATTGGCGGTATCGCTACTTTAACGGCGTCTGGTGGTATTGGCTCCCCAATAACCATTGGGTGTATTGGAGCAATAACGCCTGGCAGGACTATAACCCAGGAACAGCTAGCTCCACTTACGAAAACGATCAGAACGGCCGGTCCATCCGTTATCGGTCGGGCTATCGCGGCTTCGCGGAACAGAACCAGCGTCAGGGAACCAACGCCGAGAATCGCACCGACGTTGGCCGCTTGGACACCAACCGCCGCGACCTCGATGCGAACCGTAACGATACGAACGCCAATCGCACCGATCGCGATTCGAACAAGTCTGGTAGCGATGCGAACCAAATCATCGGCGGCTCGGACCAGAACAAGCCGGATAACAGCCGGCAAGGCAACGATGCCAACAAGAACGCAGGGGGCGATTCGCCGCACCGCGATCAGGACGCCAATCAGCGCGACTCGAACTCGCGCCCGGCGGAAAGCGGGCCCAAGAGCGGGAAGTAACCCCGAGTAAAACAGTCCGATCGGCATGGAGGCAAGTCCGGCGGCCCTATCGGAGATAGAGCCCGCCGGATTTTTTTTCGCGGGAAGCGATCCATACGCAATCGGCCCGACGCTCCAAAGATGGAAGCCGAAGGTGCTCGTCGCTTGCAGCTCAGTCTAGTGAATATCAACAGCTTCGGCACGCCGGTTGCAAGCATCTATGTTGGTCGTTTGATACTGAAGTCGGGGTGGGATTGGGCCGCGCCCCGTTCCTTACATCCGGGAGGACCTAGTCATGTTATATTGGGCAGCCGTATTCTTCGTGGTGGCGATTATCGCCGCCGTATTTGGCTTTGGCGGCATCGCGGTCGGCGCCGCGGAGATCGCTAAGGTACTGTTCTTCGTGTTCCTGGTGCTGTTTGTCATCAGCCTCGTGTTCGGCGGACTGCGCCGAGGCCCGATGGTGTAGAACCCGCCAAGGTTCCCGCCGGGACAGTCCCCATTTTGCGCGAGCCGCGGCGCAAACTGGGGACATCCCCTTACTTCCAGGCGGTTTTGCGAGACATTCGTACGGAAAGGAGACCCGATATGCCGTTTCATCGCGAACAAGAATTTGATCGGGCGGATGAGCAGCTCACGCGGCAGGAATTGATCGACCGCCTCAACGACGATCTCCGCCGCGAGTTTCAGGCGATCATCGCCTATACGGTCTACTCGCAGGTGATCAAAGGCGCGGAATATATGAACATCGCCGCCGAGTTGGAGAAGCATGCCGGCCAGGAATTGCAGCATGCCCTGATCATCGCCAAGCAGATCGATTACCTGGGCGGCGAGCCGGTCGTCGAGCCGATGCCGGTGCGGACTTCGTCCGAGCCTGAGGAAATGCTCCATTTCGATCTCGAAAACGAGAATGAAACCGTGCGCCACTATCGGCAGCGCGTCCGCCAATGCGAAGCACTCGGCGAATACGCGATGGCCGAGCACATCCGGCAAATCCTGATGGACGAGCAAGAGCACCAAATCGACCTGGCCACCGCGCTAGGCATGGAAGTGCCCGAAGTCAGCACGCCGCAAGAGCAGGCGTGACCGGCGTGACGGGTGGCGCGATGCAGGGCGACGACGGGTGTGGCACTGGCCAGCGAAGTCGGCCAGTGCCGGCCCGACGCACTCGCGAGATCAGGCCGCATGAAGTCGGCAATCGAACAGGAGCAAACCGAGGTAATGGAGTTCGCAATTCGGATATCAAGCTCCGTTTCGTCCGTTGTCTACTGTTCCTGAAAAACTGGCTACGTCGGTGGTGGTCAAGCGGTTGCATCGGGCTATTTCTGGCCATTTTCTTGCCGGCCCCGGTCGCACCCGCTAGGATGGCGCTTGTTGCTTGAAGCGCCCAGTCGGCGTGCGTGCTTTGGCCCGTCATAACGAAAGGGATCGATCATGCCCACACGACTTCGCGCCGTCGTCCGTTGCGTCTTATTGGCCGGAGTGATCGCGCCGCCGCTCGCTCTCGTCGCGCTGGCCGCGGACGCGCCGTCGGACGCGAAAAAAACCGCGCCCGATGTGCAGCCGGCCAAGCACAGGGTCTGCGGCACGTTCCTAATCCACGCGACGGAGCCGGCGATTTGGCCTGCCGAGAACAAACTTGACCTCGCGCAATTCGAGTTCTATAAGCGCAATGTGGCGGCAATCGTGAAGAGTTCGGTTGTGATCGACAAAGCCCTCGAGGACAAGGGCATCCAAGCCTCGCCGCTCATCAAGCAGCATGGCGATAAGGCGGCCGACTGGCTGGCGGATCAGATTGCGGTCGAGTTCCCTGGAAACGGCGAAATCATGACGGTTTGCATGGTGGCCGAGAACGACAGTCAAGTCCGTGAAACGCGCGATATGTTGAACGCGGTGATGGAGGGCTTTATGAAGGCATTCGTGTATAAGGAGCGAAACGACAAACTCGGCCGGTATGACGACCTCGACAGAAAGTTTCGAGCATACAAACAAGAGGTGCTGGACAAACAGCGGCAATTATTTGATTTAGTACAAGCCGTCGGCGACAAGGGCGCGGTCGCCCTTCCGCAATGGAAAATCGCAGAACTTAAACAGTTGGCATTGGAGGCGCGCCGCGCGGAAATACAAGCCGAACTGCAAATCGCCCGGACGCGACACAAACTCGAGGGACTGGCCGATTCGTCGTCTGAATTCAAGACCGTCAAGGCGG
>DASZFO010000378.1 GCA_035939775.1 Pirellulales bacterium
CGTCTAGCGCCTCGTCGGCGACTTCCACTTCAAGCGCGACCGATTCCGAAAGCAAGCCCGGCGATCTGAAGCCCGCCGATTCAGCCCTTGCATCGAATGACGCCTCGGTGAATCCGTCGGCCTCCGCGAGGCCAAGTGGCGATCAACCGGCCTCCAAAACCATCGATCCGCTCGATTGGCCGAACTGGCGCGGCCCTGAGCAGAATCGAATCTCGCGAGAGACGGGGTTGATCGACCATTGGGATCCCGATCCGAAAGTCAAGGACAACAATGTCCTATGGGTCAGCGAAGAAGCGGCGGGGCGTTGCACGCCAATCGTGATGAATGGCAAGCTTTATACGATCTGCCGCCACCTGCCGGGCGACAAGCACGAACAGGAGCAGGTGCTCTGTCTCGACGCCGCGACGGGCAAAGTCCTCTGGCAGAGTCTGCGCAATATGTACCTGTCGGACGTACCTGCCGAGCGGGTCGGCTGGGCCAGCGTCGTCGGTGACCCGACCACCGGGCGAATCTACGCCTACCGCAGCAACTGCCTGATGGAATGCCTCGACGGCGAAACGGGAAAGTCGATCTGGTCGCGCCCGCTGCACGAGGAGTTCGGCTTCCTCAGCGTCTTCGGCGGGCGCACGAATTTCCCGATCGTGTTCGAGGACGTGGTGATCGTCAGCGCGGTGGAAACCGGCTGGGGCGACAAATCGCTGCCGGCCCATCGGTTCATGGCGCTCGACAAGAACACCGGCGAAATCCGCTGGTTCAACGCCGGAACCACCGAACGCCCGGAAGATACGACCTTCAGCACGCCGACCGTGGCGGTGGTCGACGGCGAGTTGCAGCTCATCGAGGGTTCCAGCGACGGCGCGGTTTGGGGATTCGAGCCGCGCACCGGTAAGCCCCTGTGGAAATATCAGATGTCGCGTCGCGGGCTGAGCTGCTCGCCCGTGGTCGATGGCGACACGATCTACATGTGCCAGAACGAAGAAAACCTCGACAACCGGACCACCGGGATGGTGTCGGCGTTCAGCGCCAAGCGGGAAGGCGTGGCGGGCGAGAGCCCCAAGGACCTCACCAAGACGAATAGCATTTGGAAAGCGCCCGGCAAGATGATCAATAAGAGCACGCAGAGTTCGCCGCTGCTCGTCGATGGCCGGCTCTACGCGCCTGACAATGCGAGCAATTTCTATGTGTTCGATGCCGCGAGCGGAAAGCAGATCAAGAAGGTCAAGTTGATGGGGGACGAAACCGTCGGCAGCCCGCTCTATGCCGACGGTAAAATCTACCTCTGCACGACCACCGGCTGGCACGTGTTCCGCCCGACGGCGAAGGGCTTGGACGTGGTGCAGCAATTCCGCTTCGATTCGAGCCTCGCCGGCGAGGTGCTCGGATCGCCGATCGTTTCGCACGGGCGAATTTACGTTCCGACGACTGACAAGCTGTTCTGCATCGGGGCGGCCGAACAGAAGCCCGCCGCCACGCCGATTCCGCCGCTGGCAGCGAGCGAAAAACCCGTTGCTACCGCCGACCAGCCGGCCCAGGTTCAAATCGTGCCGGGCGAAGTGCTGCTGACGACGGGCCAAAAGCAGCAATTCCGCGTTCGCTTGTTCAATGATCGCGGACAGTTCCTTAAGGAGGCGGACGCCGAGTTCGCCCTCGCCGGTGCCGGCCAGATTGACAAAGCCGGGTTGTATCAAGCCCCCGCCGACGGCGCCCACACGGCTACGATCGTCACGGCCAAGGTCGGCGATGCAACCGGCCAGGCGCGGATTCGCGTCGTGCCGCCGCTGCCCTGGAAATTCGATTTCCAGAACGTCCCGCTGGTCGCGAATCCCAAGACGAAAGTGCTGGAGGGCCAGCCGCCGGTCACGTGGGTCGGCATGCGGTATCGCCACGTGATCCGCGACCTCGACGGCCGCAAGGTGATGGTCAAGGTCAACAGTATTCCCAAGGGAACGCGCAGCCAAGGCTGGATGGGTCCCTACGATCTGCACGACTACACGATCCAAGCCGACGTGCGGGCGACGAGCAACCACCCGGAAAATCCGGAGAGCGGTTTGCCGGACATGGGGCTGATCGCCCAGCGTTACACGTTGGTCATCATGGGCGAGCATCAAGAACTGCAAATCCGCTATTGGCCGCCCCAGGTCGCCACGCAGTTTTCCAAGACGGTTCCCTTGGCTTGCAAGCCGGATGTCTGGTATACGATGAAATTCCGCGCGAGCACTGAGGGAGATAAGGCCGTATTGAAGGGGAAGGTTTGGCCGCGCGACGAAAAGGAGCCGGAGGCCTGGAGCATCGAGGTCGAGGACGATCGGCCGAACCTGATGGGCAGCCCCGGCCTGGCGGGCGATACGACCAACAAGGGAGCCTATTATTTGGACAACATCCAGGTTTATCCGAATGCCGATTCGACCAAGACCGCCGACGCGAAATAAGTATCAATAACCAGGGGAGAGAAAAGATGACCCGCCATCATTGGAAATATGCATTGACTTCGAGTATGGCCATTTTGCTGGCGACGTTCGGCGTCGCGCGAATGTCGCGCAGCTCCGCCGCGCTGGCTGCCGACGCCTCCGCAGCGGGCAACGCCTCCGATGAAAAGCTCCCGATCGATCCGGCGTCGTCGCAAATACGGCCCGGCGATTGGAATCAATGGGCCGGCTCTCCCATCCGCAACAACACGCCCGAGGGAAAGAACATTCCCACCGACTGGTCGGTCGGCGACTTCGATGCGAACACGGGCGTCTGGAAAAAGGAGACGTCGAAGAATATCAAATGGGCCGCGCCGCTCGGCTCGCAGAGCTACGGCAATCCGGTCGTCGCCAACGGCAAGGTGTTCATCGGCACCAACAACGGCAACGGCTACCTGAAGCGCTATCCGTCGGCAGTCGATTTGGGCGTGCTGCTGTGTTTCAACGAAGCCGACGGCAAATTCCTGTGGCAAGATTCGAGCGAAAAGCTGCCGACTGGCCGCGTGAACGATTGGCCGCTACAAGGCATCTGCTCGACGCCGCTGGTGGAGGGGCATCGGCTGTGGTACGTGACCAGCCGTGGCGAAGTGAAGTGCCTCGACACGGATGCCCGCAAGGACGGAACGACCGACGAGCCGAAAGTGATCTGGACGCTCGACATGATGAAGCAGCTTGGCGTCTCGCAGCACAACATGTGCGCCTGCTCGGTCACCGACTCCGGCGATCTGCTCTTCGTCAACACCGGAAACGGCGTCGATGAAGGGCACATCAACCTTCCCGCGCCCCACGCCCCGAGCTTCGTCTGCCTCGACAAAAACGACGGCAAGATTTATTGGACCGACAACACGCCGGGGGCGAACGTGTTGCACGGCCAGTGGTCGTCCCCTTCGTATGCCATTTTGGGCGGAGTGCCGCAGGTGATCTTCGGCGCCGGCGACGGCTATGTGTACAGCTTCCTCGGCACGAAGGAAAACGAGAAGGGCCATCCCAAACTGCTCTGGACGTTCGACTGCAATCCCAAGGAATCGAAGTATGTGCTCGGCAGCAAGTCCGACCGCAACCATATCATCGGCACGCCGACGATTTATAAGGGGCTGGTCTACGTCGGCGTCGGCGAAGACCCCGAGCACGGCGAAGGAGTCGGGCATTTTTGGTGCATCGACCCGACCAAACGCGGCGACGTCAGCCCCGAACTGGCCTTCAACATCAAGGACCCCGAGCACCCGATCCCGCACCATCGCAATCAGGCCGTAGTGAAGGAAAACGGCGAAGTGGCTCGGCCGAACCCGAACTCCGCCGCCGTCTGGCACTACGCCCAGTACGACTTGAATGGCAACGGCAAGCTCGACTTCGAGGAGATCATGCACCGCACCTGCGGCACGGCCACGATAAAGAACGACCTTTTGTTCATCCCCGATTTTAGCGGCGTCCTGCACTGCCTCGACGCCAAGACGGGCAAGCCCCACTGGGGCTACGACCTGTTGGCCGCGTGCTGGAGTTCGGCCTTGATCGTGGAAGACAAAGTCTACATCGGCAACGAAGACGGCGATGTCTTCATCTTCAAGCTCTCGCCGAAGATGGAGCTGATCTCGAAGAAAGACGACGGCACGCCCGGCGGCATCAGCATGGGCAGCGCAGTGTACAGCACGCCGATCGTGGCCCACAACGTGTTGTACATCTCGAACAAGATGTATCTTTTCGCGATCGCAGCGTCGCCGCAGATCGCGGCGAAGTGAATGACTGTCAGAACGCCATCATTCGCTTGTATTCGGCCAGGCGGCGGTCGAGGTCGCGGCGGTCGATCTGTTGCAGGCGATCGAGGCTGAAATCCTCGACGGCGAAGCTGGCCACGACGATGCCGTAGGCCATCGCCTCCTTGAGCGTGCGAGGCTCGAAGTTGTCCTGTTCGGCCAGGTAGCCCATCATCCCGCCGGCGAAGCTGTCTCCCGCCCCGGTCGGATCGACCACATCGGCGGTTGGAAACGCGGGCATGACGTAGGTCTCATGTTCGCCGAAGAACATGGCCCCGTGTTCTCCCTTTTTGATGATCACGAATTTCGGTCCCATGCGGCGGACCTTGTGGCCAGCACGGACGAGGTTTTCATCGTCGGTCAGGAGCTTCGCTTCGCTGTCGTTGAGCACCAGCCCGTCGATCCGGCGCAGGAGTTGATTGAGCTGGTCGCGCTGGATGTTGATCCAGAGGTCCATCGTGTCGGCGACCGTGAGAACGGCACCGGCGACCTGGTCGAGCACTTTCATTTGGAGCGTCGGGGCGCCGTTGGCCAAGAAGAGGAACTTGCTCTCGCGGAATTCCTCCGGCAGCACCGGATCGAACGTGCCCAGCACATTGAGATGGACCTCGAGCGTCTCGCGGTCATTCATGTTCGGCTCGTATTTGCCGCGCCAGCGAAACGTCTTTCCGCCGGGGATGATCTGCAGCCCGGAGACATCGATCCCGCGGCCGGCAAGCATCCGCGTATGCTCGCTCGGCCAATCCTCGCCGACCGCTCCAACGAGCCGCACTCCGCAGAAGAAGCTGGCCGCGTACGAGAAGAAAACGGCTGAGCCTCCCAGCACGTCGTCGCGCCGCTGGCTCGGCGTTTCCACGCTATCCAAGGCAACCGATCCGACAACCAAGAGCGGCATGGGAAGGTGGTTCTCTTAATCTGGAATCCGACGCGAATGGACACATGGCCGACGCTGCCAGCGTCGGCACAATCCGGCCCAGCGGCGAACTGCGAGGCATTATCCGGCATCTATACCGAAACGCAAGCCGGCGACCCCAAGCGACTCGCTTCGCCCCGAATCTTGTTGTAGTATGGCTCGATGCCAGACCCTATCGCCCCGTTGAATCGACACCTTGGGAAGAGACCTCCAATGAACCGCCCATTCGCCACGTACTGGTCGTTGACAACGCTTCTGATGAGCCTGTCGATTCTCATCGCCGCCGAACAGCGGTGCCGCGCCGATGGCCCCGCGGACAATGTGCCGAGCAAGGTGCGGCCGGTCCCGCCGCCGGGGATCGAAGTTCCCAAGGCCGATCGCGACGAATTGGAACAAGGCTTGAACGCGCTGGGCGATTCGGTCGAGCAATTGACTGATCGCAAAGACGCACGCATTCAGCGGCTGCTCCCCGACGTGCAAGTCTTTCAGAAAGCAGTACACGACGCGCTCACGTATCAAGAATTCTTCAGCAAGGACGACATCGGCCGCGCGAAGAAGCTGCTCAAGGAAGGGCGCGAGCGGGCAGAGCAGTTGTCGGTGGGCAACGCCCCCTGGGACACGGCGACGGGGTCCATCGTGCGCGGCTATGTCTCGCGGATCGACGGCTCCGTGCAACCCTATGGCGTGATCGTGCCGGAGTCGTACGCGGCCCATGCGATGCCGCGCCATCCGCTCGACATTTGGTTCCACGGGCGGAACGAGGATTGGGGCGAGGTGAGGTTCGTCGAAGATCATCTCCATTCGCGCGGCGAGTTCACGCCGCCCGACACGATCGTGCTTCATCCTTACGGCCGGTACTGCAATGCCTTCAAATTCGCGGGCGAGGTGGACGTGCTCGAAGCGCTTGAGTCGGTCAAGCAGCACTATCGCGTCGACGAGGACCGGATCGCCGTGCGCGGCTTTTCGATGGGGGGCGCCGCTTGCTGGCATTTCGCCGTGCATTATCCGGGGCGGTGGGTCGCGGCCAATCCGGGGGCGGGCTTCGCAGAGACCCCCGCGTTTCTTAAGGTTTTCCAGAGCGAAGATTTCCATCCGAGCGAGAGCGACCTGAAGCTTTTGCACCTCTACGACTGCACCGATTGGGCCGTCAATCTTTACAACTGTCCGACCGTGGCCTACAGCGGCGAGATCGACAAGCAGAAACAGGCGGCCGACATCATGGCCGCCGCGCTCGACAAGGAGGGGATTACTCTCCGGCACGTGATCGGCCCCGGCACCGCCCATAAATATCATCCCGAGGCCAAAAAGACAGTCGAGCGGCTCATGGCCTCGATCGTCGAGCGCGGGCGCGATCGCTCGCCGCCCACCATCCATTTCGAGACCTACACGTTGCGCTACAACCAACTCGCCTGGGTCACGATCGACGCGCTCGATGAGCACTGGGGGCGGGCGCGAATTGATATCGACGGCGCGACGATCACAACGCGAAACATTGCCGGGCTAACGTTCGACGTTCCCGCCGGCGGCTGCGAAGAGTTGGGCTTCGACGTCGCCGAGCCGGTCACGCTCACCATCGACAATCAGGAAATTGAAGGCCCGCGCCCGCTTTCCGATCGCTCGTGGTTTTGCCAGTTGCACAAGGACGACGGCGGGAATTGGGCGCTCGGCCCCGTCCCCGGCGACAAGCCGCGCAAGCGGCACGGCTTGCAGGGGCCGATCGACGATGCTTTCATGGATTCGTTTATCTTCGTGCGGCCCACCGGGCAGGAATCGCAGCCAGCCGTCGCGAAATGGGTCAAGAGCGAAATGGACCATGCGATTTACGAGTGGCGGCGGCAGTTCCGCGGCGAGGCCCGGGTGAAGGACGATTCGGCCATCGACGATGCTGACATCGCCGGCGCGAACCTTGTGCTCTGGGGAACGCCCGAGAGCAATGCCGTGCTCAAGCGAATCGCGGATAAGCTGCCGATCCGCTGGGAAGACGGTCAGATCGTCGTTGGCGAGCAGAAGTTCCCGGCCGATCAGCACGCGCTGATCCTGATTTGCCCGAACCCATTGAATCCGAGCCGCTACGTCGTGCTCAACAGCGGATTCACGTATCGCGAATACGATTACTTGAACAATGCCCGGCAGATTCCCAAGCTGCCGGATTGGGCCGTGATCGATCTGCGCACTCCGCCGGATGCACGAGCGCCTGGCAAAGTCGCCGCCGCGGACTTTTTCGACGAGCGTTGGCAATTGAAAAAGTGACGGCGAGGCGGCGAGCGTCAAAAACGCCGTAGCCGGCAAGCTTTGCCAACGGTTGGTAGACCCTGGGGAGCTAATTGGCCGGCGGCCGTTTTGATTCAGCCGCTTCTGCCTGATCGCCGAGTTGAATTATGCGCGATCGATTCGTACTTGTTTCCCTATAGTTCACACTTGCACATGGCGTTGCTATCAATTTCGGTTGACCTTGAACCTGGTTTTTGTGCCGCGCCCTCCGGTGAAACACTTGCTTGGGCTGCGCGACAGCTTGTCGATCTATTAAGCGGCGAAGGGCACGCAGTGACTTGGGTGGCTAGCGACCCGGTCAACTTACAAGCGGTCGGCTGGGCCATTGAGGCCAATTGCGGCCACGAAGTGGCTTTGTTGGCCGGCGCGGATTGGTCGGGGCAGGCCAATGGCCGGAGCCGATTTGCCACCGAATTCCTACGGCGAAAGCAACGGGCCGAACGAGCTGGGATTTCGCTCACCACCTTGGCTGTCGGCGGGGAAAATCCGCGCGAGCATTTCGAGTTGCTCGTTCGCCAGGGGATCACGGCCATCCGCGCCGATCGCTCTGCGGAGCCAAACGGCCGGCGCCACCGCGCTCCGTCGCCCGGCATCGGGACATTGCGTTACGGCCTTTGGCAACTGTCGGCCGACGTGCGGCTATCTGGCGGCGGTTGGCTATCCGAATGCATCGCCGCACGACGCATTTGCCGCACCATCGATCGCCGGATCGCGGCAGGAATCGCCGGTCACTTGGCGATCGACGCGCCGGCGCTGGCCGCACGATCCAATGGCAAGCTCAGCGCCCTCAAGACGGTGCTTCGCCACATCGAACGCCGCCAGCGCGAAGGGACCTTGCAGGTCGGCACGATTGCCGCAACCGTCGCTCGGCTCGCTCCAGCCCGAACGAGCCGCTCGGCTCAGTCGATTCTTCGCGCGGCGTAAGTGTACTCGTCACGCTCTGCGTGACGAAAGCCCTCGCGCGGCGCTTGAGGAGCACGCTACGTCGCTACGTCTGCTCTTTGAATGTAGACCAGCTAAGATATCCGAGGATCGCGGCGCACACGATCGCACCGATGTCCATCATCATGTTGGCCTTCGTGAACGGGATGCCGATCGCCAGATCCAGTCCGAACAGGCAAAAGATCAATACCGCGATCACCATTCCCAAAATGGTCAAGCCCTTGGCCATCAGATGCTTCCCCGGAGTCGGCAGTCGCGGCTATGATTCAAGCTACTTAGTATAGTTGCGCTACGAGTGATGTCATCTACCCGAATCGCCCAGTTTCCCCGGATTAAGCCGTGCTTGAAATAGCCCGATCCGACGGCGCCAGCGCACTGCCTGGCCGTTCCATTTCCGTGATTCGTTAGTCAACAGCTTACCCAGCAGATGCTTACGGCAAAGGGGGTCAGGCCTGCCGAAAAGCAGAATTGTTGAAAAACTACCGGTCAGAACCCGGTACGCCGAAGAATCAGGTGATTCCGCGTCGCCCGTCAGCGATTTCCCGCGCTTCACGGCAGCGATCCCGGATGTCGTTCCAGTCGCCGGCGGCAAGCGAGTCCTTCTTGGCGATCCAAGTGCCACCGACCGCGGCGACCATCGGGCAGGCCAGGTAGGCGGCGAGGCTGCCGGCGGTGACGCCGCCGGAGGGCATGAATTGGACGTCCGTGTGGCCATACGGTCCGGCGAGCACGTTCACGAGCGCCGGGCCGCCCAAGAGGGCCGCGGGAAATAGCTTGAGCCAGCGGCATCCGAGCGCCAAGCCACGCTCGATTTCGCTCGGCGTCGCCACGCCGGGGATGAACGGCAAGCCGATCCTCGCCGCTTCGGCGACCAATTCCGGGTTCAATCCCGGCGCCACTCCGAATCGAGCCCCGCATTTTTTTGCCGCGCGCAAATTGTCGATCGTCAGCACGGTCCCGGCGCCGACGAGCAGTTCCGGCCGCTCCTTGCTCAACCTGGCAATGACCTCGGCGGCGGCGGAGGTGCGAAACGTGATCTCGGCGACCGGCAACCCGCCCTCGATGAGCGCGTCGGCCAGCGGCAACGCCATATCGAGTCGTTCGACGGTCACCACCGGCACTACTCCGAATTGGGCAAGTGCGCGAAAAACATCGTCGGCCATAGAGTGAATCGCTCCTTGGGGCGCGTAAACGGTCGTGCTGACACTTGATCGGCGTGCGGCGCCGACGCTGGCAGCGTCGGCCGCGAACAGACGGCGTGGGCATGTGAGTGCGGCGCCGACTGCGCGAATCCATTCTTGCGCAGCCCGCGCCCCTTGTCCATCGGCAGTGCTAGCGTCGACGAATGCGGCGAACCGCAACTCGACGAGTGCGGTTTATCAGGTAAACTCGTGCTGCTTCTCTTCGCCGCAGATCAGCCGCTCGCGCCGTGTCAAGATGCAAAATGTCAAACGCTCGCCGGCGCGGCGTTCACCAAAAAATCGCCCTTTGTCGGTTCCGCGGTTTTGGAATAAAATCACCGTAGCATCATTCAGTTCCGAGATGTCATCGAACGTTCCGTTTTTATAAAGGGTCCCGCGCCGTGTTGTCCGTCCGACCCAAAGTTGCCGAGCTGGCGTTTCAAGTTTATGGTCGTCCGTTGCATCCGGAATTATTCGAGGTCCATAAATCGCGGACAGTCGAGCGCGGCGGTTACACGGCGTCGATCGCGATCACCAGCGCGGGCCACGTTGTCAGTTGGCGCTATCGCGGCTTGACGCTCACCGAAGTGGCCGCCAGCGCTCATCATCCATTGCCGCAGAAGCGGCGGCTGCTCTCCTGTCGGCTCAAGGGGGAGCGGAGCGACGGCATCGATTGCCGCGGGGGCGCTCGTTATCAGATGAGCTTTCAACTCGAGACCGTCGATCCGCAAGTCTTCTGGACTTTTCAGGAGGAGTTGACGATCGACGCGCTGCAGCACGGCATCCTGCACCGTTTTGATTCCAGCGGCCGGATGGCGATGGGAGCGCTCAGCTATATCAACATCGAGAGCCGCAGCCGCAGCCTGCTGGTCCAAGCCTTCCACACCTTCCCGGACGACTACGCGATCGTGAAGAGCCAATCGCGCTTCGAGGTTCCAAAGCTGCGGGCCGATGCGGAAGATCTAGCCGCCGAGCATTGGGAAGGCCAAGCCAAGGACGAATGACGAAGGCGTAGCCGTAGGGTGCGTCAAGGCTTTGCGCAGACGCGCCGGACGACATGTAGATTCGGCACTGCGGCGGGTTCTGGTGCGTCAGCGCGGACTTGACGCACCCTATGCCAATCGTCATTCGTGCTGCGACACTCTCTCCAGGAACCGGCCCAGCGCATCATTAAACGCGCGCGGCTCCTCCAGCGGGCTCATGTGGCCGGCGTTGCGGATCACCGCCAATTCCGCGCCGGGGATTCGCTCGGCAATGCCGCGCATTTCCGCTACGGGCGAGATCGAATCGTGCTCGCCGACGACCACCAGCGTCGGCACGTCGATGCCGGCGAGCATTTCGGTCGCGTCGGGCCGCGTGGCCATTCCATGGAGCGCGGCGGCGATTCCGGCGGGCGGATTGCCGAGGATCGCGGCCCGCGTTTGCTCGATCGCCTGCGGATGATCGCGCTGGCTTTCCGGGCCGAACAGCTTTGGCAACATGGCATCGGCCGCGGCCTTGGCGCCTTCCGCCAGCACGCGTGCAGCCAACTCGGCGCGGCCCGCCTTGGCTTGCGGAGTATCGCCGACCGCTCGCGTATCGCAAACGACGAGCCCGTCCAACCGATCCGCACATTTCTGCCAAAACTGCCAGGCGACATAGCCTCCCATCGATAGCCCGCAATAAACGATACTGTCTCGAATTCCGAGTCGATCGAGCAGCACGGCCAAGTCGTCGGCGTAGCGCCGCATGGTGATTTCGCCGCTGCATTCACCACTGCCTAGACCCCTGCCTGGTCCGCTTGCGCCGAAGCCGCGCAAATCAGGAGCCAGCACGCGATAGCGCTGCGAGAATTCGTCGATCTGCGCCCGCCACATCGAGTGGTCGAGCGGAAATCCGTGGACCAACAAGAGCACCGGCCCCACGCCGCGATCTTCAACTGCCAAGTCGACATCGCCGAGAGAGATGGTTTGCATTGGCCTACTTTCGCTGCTTCGAGGCGGCGAGCGATTTGCGATAGTCGTCCAGGGCGCGGCGAATTTGCAGAGAATAGGGATCGAGTTCCGCCGCGCGCGTCTGATACGTCACCGCATTCTCGAAATCCTTCTTCGCGGCGTAGCAATGGGCCAGCGTGTCGAGCAGCCCCCCCTCGTCGGGCCTCAATTCGACGGCCTTGTGCGCGTATTCGAGCGCCTGATCCAGGTCTCCTTCCGTATTGGCCACGAGCCACGCATACTCGTTGTAGACCGAGTATTGGTCGGGATCGTCGTTCAGTTCGACTCGAAACTGCGCGGCGGCGGCGCGAATCAGGTCGAGATTCTGCTTGCGGGCTTGCTCGTCTTGGCCCGGCAAATGGTAGATCGCAATGAGCACGTCGGCATCGTTCGGATCGGAAGCAATCGCCAATCTGAGTTGCTCGATTTGATGGGCGCGATCCTTCTTCGACTCGAATTGGCAGGCGTAGAAGTAATACATCCGCGAACGGATTGACTTCGGCGGGTGGCGCAGTTGCGAGGCCAGCTTCGTGTCCAAATCGCTGCTCTTGGCCACTGCGTCGACCAATCCTTGCAACACCTCGGCGGCCTCTTGCTCGCGCTCCTGGTCGTGCAAGATTTCGGAGAGCACCAATCGCGACTCGATCACTTCATCCGAATCCTGTTTGCCGCGGCTAATGACGTGGCGGAACTCGCGCTCGCACCACGGCCTCATCCCATTGGCCTCCAACCACCCCGCGACCGCCAAGCGCGGCTTGAGATCGTCGGCGTTCGCGCTGAGGTTGGCGCTGAGTTGAAACGCCCGCAGGGCGAACTGCTCGGCGAGTTCGTCGTTTCCCTCGGCCTTGCGGGCCTGAGCGAGCGTGTAAAGCAGCTTCGGATTGCCGGCGAATGTGCGGTCGAACCGCCTGGCCACGTCATCCACTACGCTCCAGGCCTTATTCTTGATCAACCACTCGACGAACTCGATGAGCGCCTCGGCGTCGTCATTCTGGCGATCGATCATTTTCCGCATGACGTCCAGCGCTCGATCGAAGTGCTTCTGCTTAAGCAGCATCTCGGCCTGCTGCCGCAGCAAGAAAGTCTGGATTCTAGTCTCATCATCCGGCGCATTGGGTTCGACAACGGCCAGCTCATGATTTACGAGCTGTTCCCATTGAGCGAGCGCGGCTTCCGGCTCGGCCCGGAATTGCGCGTAGGCCAGCAGCCATTTAGACGCCGGCCTGTCGCTCCCCTTGAGACTGCTCGTAATGATGCTCGCCCGTCGCGGCCAGTGCGCAGCCTCGGGCTCGGGCTGGCGGAGGACCAGGATCGCTCCTTGCTTGGAGAGCAAGGGCGAACGCTCGAACCGGATCAGGCGGCACAGCGGCTCGAGCCCCACGTCGCGCGGCGATTCCGCAAGTTGCTGCATCCGTTGCCAGCGGGCGTCGTCCGGCTGGTCGTCGTAGTCCTTCAACAGCTCTTTGACTTGCGGCGAGTCGCTGTCGTGGACCCAATCGATGCGGATCAAGCGGACCAGATAAGCGGCCCGCGACGCGATTTCGACATCGTCGTTTTGCTCAGCGGCAACCAGTTGATCGAACGCTTCGGCCCCGAGCCGGGCCAATTCCTCCTGGGCCTGCTGGCGGACTGAGTATTGTTCATCCCCGAGCTGCCGAATCAAGATCGAAATTCGACCGCCGGCCGGGTCCGCGACCGTCTTGGCATGCCCGGCGGCCAGAGCGACGCCGGCCAGCGCAAGACAGATTGATGCAGCTACCGACGGCAGTTCGCAGCGAAACAAGGACCGCGCGATCATATTTCCAGCCTCATTTCATGATGGCGGGACGGCATCTCCAAGCATACTACGGGCGAGGCGCGGCGGGCAAGTTCGAGCTGCGCTCACCCCTGCGGAGGCTCAATACCGAAATCGCGGACCGTCAGCAAGCTCGATAGTTTGTACCCTCGAGCGGCAAACGCCTCGCGGCCCCCTTCGAGCCGATCGATCACGACCACCACACCGGCCACAACGAGGCCGAATTCTTCGACCCGCGCGATCGCCTCGAGCGACGAGCCGCCCGTCGTCACGACGTCCTCGACGACCACGACGCGCTGCCCCGGCAGCACAGGGCCTTCAACGAACCGGTTCGTCCCGTGCCCTTTGGCTTCCTTCCGCACCAGGAATCCAGTCATTTGCTGACCGCGGACGCCGGCCATCGTGATCACCGCGGCCGTGATCGGATCGGCTCCGATCGACATGCCGCCGACGGCGTCCGGCAGCGGCAGATTGTCTGCCAACAGGTCGAGAATCCCATCGGCCACGAGCTTCGCTCCGAACGAATCGAGCGTCACCTGCTTCCCATCGAGATAGTAATTGGCCTTCTTTCCGGAGGCGAGAGTGAAATCGCCGAATTTCAGCGCCCGCTCGCGGACCAGCTCGATCAAAGTGCGTTTGTCGTACACGGCAGCAACGATAGGGAACCAGTCAAGAAAGAGCAATTGGGCAGTGCAAGAAGTATAGCGGCAATTTGCCGCCGGCCGCTAGCCGCAACGGTTTCAACCGCCAAGACGCCAAGCACGCCAAGAGGACGAGGCGATTGATCCGCAGATTACGCAGATTTCGCAATCAGGCAAGTCACGTCGTTGCTTGACATTTTTTGCGAGTCGCGGTTCTCCGCAATCCGAAAGAATCCGTGCGAATCTGTGTAATCTGTGGATCACCTCTTCTTGGCGTCCTTGGCGTCTCGCCGGTTTGAAAAGATCGGCCACGGATTGCCGCGATGGCTAACTTTCCGCAGTTTGGCTTTTCTGCCGGCTCGAACGAGGGTGACGGCCAGGAATAGACGATAGAGAAGGAGGGTGCCTCGAGCGCCATCTTAGCGTGCAGCCTTCGAATAGGTTTTCCTCCGCCGTCGTCACTCCGAACGTCGCCGTATGAAAAACACTTTTTTCTCGCGCAATGCCCTCAAGCTGCTGATGCTGGTGACGTTTCTGTTGCCCGTTATCTTGTTGGGGGCGAAAATCACGCTTCGCGGCAATCGCAACGACGTCAAGGAATGGCTCCCCGCCTCCTATCGCGAGACCGACGAATACAAGTGGTTTCAGAAGAATTTCACGAATGAAACATTCGTGCTCATAAGCTGGGACGGCTGCACTCTGGACGACGAACGGCTGAAGATTCTCACGGCCAAGCTCATGCCCGATCCGGCCTTGGGAATCGTCGAGAAGGGGCCCAAGCTGTTCTCGAAGCTCACCAGCGGCCCGAGCGCCATCGAGCAGATGACGTCGCCGCCGCTGAACCTCGGCGAGGCGGAAGCCACCTCGCGGCTCCGCGGCTCGATCATCGGCTCAGATCCGAAGCTGAACAACACCTGCGCGATCCTCACGCTCTCGCCCGCCGGCAAGGAACTGCCGCGCAAGGCCGTCGAAAGAATCTACAACGCGGCCCTCGAGTCGGGAGTGCCGAAGCAAGCGATCCACATGGGCGGCCCGCCCGTCGACAACGTCGCCTTGGACAAAGAAGGAGAGCGGATGCTGCTGCTCCTCGCCGGGCTGTCGGGGGCGATCGGCCTCGGGCTGTCGTGGTGGTTCATGCAAAACAAACGGCTCACGGCGATCGTCATCGCCACCAGCGTCTATAGCGCGGCGATCAGCCTGGCAATCGTCACCTTCACTGGCAACACCATGGACTCGATCCTCCTGAACATGCCCTCGATCGTCTATACGATGGGGATGTCCGGGGCGATTCACATCATCAACTATTGGCGGCACAACGCCGCCAAATACGGCATGGAAGGGGCCGCCAGCCGGGGCCTCAAGATGGCGTGGCTCCCCTGCATGCTCTCCGCCGGCACGGCGGCGCTGGGGCTCGTCTCGCTGTGCACCAGCGAACTCACTCCGATCGATAAGTTCGGGCTCTACGCGGCGCTCGGCGTGATGAGCACGCTCGCGCTGCTTTATGTCTATGTCCCCTCGGCATTGACGCTGTGGGGACCGAAGATCGAGCGGATCGATCCCGATCGCGAAATCGTGCTCACTGAAAGCCAGCAGAACCACCGTCGCCGCATGCGCTGGATCGCCGACAAGATCTCGGGGCATCAAGCGGCCATTTGGGCGTTCTTCCTGCTTTCAATGGTCGTGGTCGGCTTCGGGCTGACGCGCGTCACCACGTCGGTCAACTTGATGGCCCTCTTCTCCAAGGATTCGGAGATCGTCAAGTCGTATGCCTGGCTCGAGCACCATCTCGGTCCGCTCGTTCCCATGGAAATCGTCCTGCGGTTGGATGAGAAAGACTGCAAGCTCAGTTTCCTCGAGCGGATGGAATTGGTCCAGCGGATCCAAAAGAGGGTCGAGACGCTCAAGGATGTCGGCAGCTCGCTTTCTGCCGTGACCTTCGCGATCGACATCGGTCCGCCCAAGGGCGGCAACAAAATGGCCGGCGCCGGCTCGCGGCTCTTCGGCGGCGCGCGTACGTACCGCTCCGTGCTCAATAAACGGCTCAGCGAGCATCGCGATGAGTTCCTCAAGGGGGATTATCTCGCCGAGGACGACGGGCAAGAGTTGTGGCGGATCAATGTGCGCGTGGCGGCGCTTAAGAACGTCGATTACGGCGCGTTTGTCGAAGATATCAAGCACGTTGTCGAGCCGATCATCGCCGCCGAGCACGAGAAGGGCGTGGAAGGCATCGCGGGCGTCACGTACACCGGGTTGACGCCGCTCGTCTATAAGGCACAACACTCGCTCCTTTCCGGATTGGTCGAGAGCTTCTGCTGGGCGTTCGTGATGATCGCCGTGGTGATGGCGCTCAACTTCCGCAGCGTGAGCGCCGGATTGCTCACCATGATCCCCACGGTCTGGCCGGTGGCGATCGTTTTTGGATCGCTCGGCTGGCTGGGGATTCCCATCGACATCGGCACGATGATGACGGCCGGAGTGGCGATGGGTGTTTGCGTGGACGACACGGTGCATTATGGCACCTGGTTCCGCCGCGCGCTGCGAATGGGCATGAACCGGATCGAAGCCACCCGCTTCGCCTACGAGCATGCGGCCGCCGCCATGTACCAGAGCAATTTCGTCGTGGGCTTCGGGCTGGCGGCCTTCGGGATCAGCGCGTTCATGCCCACCCGGCGATTCGGTCTGTTGATGCTGACGCTGCTGATGTTCGGCCTGATGGCCGACTTGGTCCTCACGCCCGCGATTCTCGCCGGTCCGCTCGGCCGGTTCTTCTCGAAATGGTGGCTCAAGCCAAAGGCACTGGAGGAGCCGGTGGCCATGCCCGCCGATTCCCGGCAAGACGCGGCCCCAGCGTCGATCCCAGCCCCGCACCTTCCGATGGTCCCCGAGCCAAAGATTCTTCCACTCGCCACGGCCCCGCGCCGCCGCGACCACGGCGCCGCCAGCGGCGGATCGGCCGGGCTCGGCGGCAGGAAGTAAACAGTCACAAACATCTTCTAAATGACGAGTCGAACTTCAAAACTGTATTGACACGTTGGGTGTCATGCCCACGGCTCGGCGTGGTCATGAGCCGCAATGAGGCACGGCCACTCAGGGCAGTGGCCATCATGGCACCCATCAATTCAGCGCTGAAGCTTCACGCATCGTGTTCCATCACAACACCCGCCGGTCCTCGCGATCCAGGCGTTCGGCAATAAAGCTGATCGCGCCAGGCGCCATTTTGTTGTAGTAGTCAAAGCCGTGGCCGCCGCCGGTGGTGTCGAGATCGCGGTCGTGCGGGATTCCGAGCGCGGCGAGCTTCATCCGCAAGCGATCGGCGCTTTCGTGCCAGCGGTGGTCGGCCGGGTCGCAGCAGAACCAAATGTTCCGCGGCCAGTTCAAAGGATGAACGTGCAGCGTGGCCGTGTCTTGGCGGACGCTTTCGCGATCTTCGTACATCGTCGGCAGTGTCTCATCCCCTTCGTCCCAGCGAAGCTGATAGTCAATGGCCGGGGAGATGGCCGCAACGACCGGGAATTTCGTCGCATGCTTGAACGCCAGCCGCAGCGCTCCTTGCCCTCCCATGCTCGTGCCTAAGAGCGCCACGCGCGGCGGAGCGGCATTCCACCGCGATTGGACGTATGGCAGCACGTTCGCCACGACATGCCGTTCGGCCGTGAGCCGCGGATCAAAGTCCGGGCAAATCCGGTCGGACCACCAACTGCGGCCCGTCACCGGCGCGATCACCGGCAGGCCGTGCCGGGCGAATTCGTCCGTGAAGGCCCGATTGTCGACGAGCCGCGTCAGCCGCACCCCGTGCAAATAAATCACCGCGAACCCGCGATCGTTTCGCCGCGGCGGCTCGTAAACGTCGCACGGATGCCCGGCGATCTCGACGGCGCTCCAAGTTCCCTCGACAATGCTCATTCGCACGACTCCAACGAATCGAAAGGACGGCAGTTCATTGTGCGGGCGGGACCGCTGGGCGGCAACCCTCGCTCGGTTTAGAATGGCCGGTGCTAGGCGAATCGATTTCGTCTTTCTCATGAATGGACAGCCGCCGCGATGAAGCGACTCTTGACGACCGAACAAATCGAAGCTGGGGTCAATCGTCTGGCCGCCGAAATCCGCGAGTTTTATGCCGGCCAAGCGCTAACGATCATTGGGGTGCTCAACGGCAGCATCGTGCTTTTGGCCGACCTGATTCGCCGGCTCGATTTGCCGCTGCGGATCGGATTGGTTCAGACGAGCAGTTATCGCGGTTCCGCGACTGAGCCGGCCTCACTGCGGGTCGATTTGGGCATGATGCCCGAGATCCACGGGCGGCACGTGCTGCTGGTGGACGACATTTTCGACACGGGCAACACGCTCGCTCAGCTTGTCGCCCAATTGCGCGGAGCAGGCCCGGCCAGCATTCGCAGTGTCGTCTTGCTGCGCAAGCATGGCCGCAAGGCAGTCTCCATGGAGCCCGACCACGTGGCATTCGAGATCCCGAACGAGTTCGTAGTCGGCTACGGGCTGGACTATCGCGACGCGTATCGAAACTTGCCGTATGTGGCGGTAATGGAAGAAACGGATCTCTGAATTCGGCAGCGGAATCTACAAGGATTCCAAATCGCCGCCCGACTTTCCGAATTGTCGCGGATCTGGACGGCAATTCCGCGAATCCGCGAGCCATTCCATTCGATCGCAAGAACTTTTCTGCGATCGCTTGCCCGGCGAACTGGACATGAGTATTATCCTAGTGGACGTGGCTCATGCGACTCGTAAACCTCTTCGGAGGGAAGAAGAGTCGCAAGAGGCTGCGTCCATTTTTTATGCGCCTTGCCAGAACAGGCAATCGCGGTTCGGCTCGTTAGTTTTCGTGGCCGCGGCCAGTCACTCGTTCCTCTTGGCGGTGGGCGATTTAAATTCAACGTCGAGTGTGCGCATAAAAAACCGCGGCCGCTTGATATCTCAAGCGGCCGCGGCCATTAGTCAAACCCCTCTTCGATTGCGACGGTGGAGTCGCTGCGAGAAAAGCGCGGATCGGGCCGTGCTAGGCACTGGCCGGTGTTGATCCGGGCTTACGCTATTGGGTTGGCACCTCCGACGGAATACTAGAAGAGAGGCTTGTGTCAGAATACAAAGTCAATCCACCTAAACCGATCTCAACGGACAATTACATCGGCATCCGACTTCCTCAATGTTAATCCAAAAACGGCCGCGGGGCAGCCCTGGATTCTAAGTTTCGCTCAGATTGTGCGGCACTGCGGATAGAGCAAACGCCGTGCGCAAACCGCATTATTTCTTCTCGACGACCCAGATGTTGCGAAACACCACCGGATCGCCGCCGTGGTCCTGCAAATAGATCGGTCCCTTGGTCATATTAGCGCCCTGGGCCGGCTTCTCGTCGCCAAATGCACCGCCCGGCGTCACATGAGGCAACTCAAGATCGTCTTGCACAACGACGCCGTTGTGCTTGACGGTCGTGCGGGCGTTGCCGGTCTTCTTGCCTTCAGCGTCGAATCGGGCGGCGGTGAAGTCGATATCGTACGTCTGCCACGCAAGCGGCGGGAAACTCATGTTCACCTTTTCCTGGGCGATCTTGTAAATCCCGCCGCAATCGTCGTCCTTCCCCTCCAGGCCGAACGAATCGAGCACCTGCACCTCGTATCGGTCTTGCAGATAAACGCCGCTATTGCCGCGGGCCTGGCCGCGAGCGTCCGGCATGTAGGGGCAGCGGAATTCGACGTGCAGCGTGAAATCGCCGAACGCCTGCTTCGACGTCGCGCCATTCCAGAGCAGGTTCCCCTCGACAATCTTTCCCTTTTTCCAAGCATCGGCGCTGGTGCCATCGAACAGCACGATGGCGCCCTCGGGCGACTTGGCGCCAAGGGTTGGGCTTTGGCGCTCGACCTTCTTCAGGTCGGCGATCTTGTTGCCGTTTTCGTCGCTGATAGTCAATGTGCCATCCTTTATCGTGCCCGTGCCGTGCTCGCCATTGAATTCCGTGACGTCGCTATTGGTTTTGCCCTTGCCCTTTTGGCTCTTGTCGCCGCGCGACCAGCCGTCGCCGGGCAGACCTCCGTGGAATCCTGTGGCCTCGAATTCGTGATTGCCAAGAGCAATCACTTGCGCGCCCATCTTCATGGTTTCTTCCCCGATCTTACATTCGCCCGCATATTCTCCTTGCACGGCGAAATCGGGACCCGCCTTGGCGGGATCGGTGAACGCTTCGTGCGCCGCGCAGGCGACGCCAACTAATCCTGGCAACAGCAGCAACGACATCAAACTCATCAATCGGAACGACATGAGGGCACCTCTTGGAGTGAAATGAGCGTTAGGCAGGATGGTCGGGCAGGCCACAAGCCGCCATTGTGGCTGAGGGCCGCGCGAGTAGCAAGCGGCAGAAGGCACTACCAACCATTGCCTTTTGTCGAGGTCTTGATCCGGCAGAGGTACATGTTGGCGGCGATGTAGAGCGTCGAGCCATCGTCCCCCCAATTGCAATTGGCGGTGCGCTCGCCGGTGTCGATCCGGCCGAGATGCGTGCCGTCGGGGGAGAACACATGCAAGCCGCCCGGCCCCGTGGCGAAGAGGTTGCCATTGCGGTCGCACTTCATGCCGTCGGGCAGCCCCGGCTGATTCTGCTTGACCCATTCGCTGCTGTCGAAGAAGACGCGGCCGGGGCCAAGCGTACCGTCAGCTTTCACTTCATACGCTTTCCAGATTGGCTGCTGCGGGTCGCTCGTGCCGACGTAGAGAATCTTCTCATCGGGCGAGAAGCAAATGCCGTTCGGCCGAGCCAACTCCTTCGTCATCAGATCGATCTTGCCATCAGGCTTGACGCGGAAGACGCCGCAGAAATCGAGTTCTCGCGCCGGGTCTGCCCAATTCCTTTCTAGTCCGTATGGCGGATCGGTAAAATAAAGATCGCCATTCGATTTGTAGCAGAGATCGTTCGGGCTGCTGAGCCGCTTGCCTTGATACTTGTCGGCGATGACGGTGAAGCTGCCATCCTTTTCGAGCCGCACGACGCGCCGATCGCCATGCTGGCAAAGCACGAGCCGGCCCTGGTGATCATAGGTCAGCGCGTTCGAGCCGACCTCGCCGCCGCGCGGTGTCTTGCCGGTATAGCCCGACGGCTCGAGAAACACGCGCAGCGAATCGTCCTTCCACTGCATCGCGCGATTTCGCGGGATGTCGGAAAAGAGCAAATAGCCTTCCTTGCGATTCCAGACCGGCCCTTCGCTCCAGGCGAACCCCTGTGCCAATTTTTCGAGCTTCGCATCCTTCGGGATCAAATCATCGAACCGCGGATCGAGCCGCTCGATGCGGCCAAAGGTTGGATGATCCGGCAGTGCCTTGGGCTCGTCGGCAGCGAACGATCGGGAGCCGGCTGCGAGTGCGATCGATACAGAACTGGTCAATGCAAGCGATACGATGCGAGATTTGATGATTCGTGACATGGGATGGAGTTCCAATTTTGGAGAAGTGGGATGGAATGCGAAGAAATCAGCGGCGTCCAGGGCCGCCGCGCCGTCCGGGGGATCGCCATTCTAATTGAATAGATGCGTCGAGTCACGCGAAAGATTTTTGACCCCGGCGTCCAAATCCGCTAATCTTAGAGCATGAGTATAGCTAGCGAATCTCATCAGGCATTTCATCGGGGCACGGTGCCGATTTTCGCCATCTTGACGCCGGAGCAAACCCGCCAGTTCGCGGAAATACAGGGCGATGCCGGCTTGGCCGATCGACTTGCGGACCTAGCCGATAAAGCCAACGAAGGCGAGCTATTGGCCGCCGAGCGCGCCGAGTACGAAGCTTATATCGAAGCGGACAATCTTCTCGCAGTCTTACGCGCGGAAGCAAGATTCTATCTTGCTCATTGTGAGCCGTGATCGATGGATCCCGAGCTTCGAGCCGCAGTCCGCGAAAGGGCAGCCAATTCATGTGAGTACTGCCAGCGGCGTCAGATCGATGCGCCGTTGATCCCGCTTCAGATCGAACACATCGTCGCCCGCAAGCATGGCGGCGGCGATCAGGCAGCAACCTCACTGGCATCGATTCGGAAACCAATCAAATCACGCCGCTATTCGACCCTCGCCGCCAACATTGGGACGAGCATTTTACTTGGGATGGCTTGCGGATTATTGGCGCGAGTGCGGTCGGCCGAACGACCGTGCGAGTTCTGGACTTAAATTCGCCTACCAGATTGCGCGTTCGTTTGCCGACTCGCAACGAGTGACCCGGTCAAGAGAATCGGCGCGCCGTGCAATCGAGAGTAACGCTGATTAACTGATGCTCGATTCTCGCTCGCGCAACCGCCGTTCCGTGAGTTCGATCGCCTTGAGCGGACCGCGGGCTTTGTTCAAGGTCTCTTGATATTCGGCGGCCGGCTGGCTGTCGGCGACGATCCCGGCCCCGACTTGCACGTAAGCCTTGCGCCCTTGCACGACGATCGTTCGCAGGGCGATGCAGGTGTCCATGTTGCCGCTGTAGTCGATGTAGCCGACCGCCCCGGCATAGGGCCCGCGGCGATGCGGCTCCAGTTCGTCGATGATCTGCATGGCGCGAACTTTCGGAGCGCCCGAGACAGTGCCCGCCGGGAGGCAGGCTCGCAAGGCGTCGAAAGCGTCCTTTCCCTCGACCAATTGGCCGGTGACGTTCGAGGTGATGTGCATGACGTGGCTATAGCGCTCGATCGTCATCGTGTCGGTCACTTCGACCGAGCGATAGCGGGCGACGCGGCCCACGTCGTTGCGCCCCAGATCGACGAGCATCACGTGCTCGGCTCGCTCCTTTTCATCGGCCAGCAACTCCTCGGCGAGCCGCTTGTCTTCCTCCTCGGTGCGGCCGCGGCGCCGCGTGCCCGCCAGCGGGCGAACTGTCACCCGGCCGTCCACGACCCGTACCAGCACCTCAGGCGAGCTGCCCACCAGCGTGACGCTCGGCGTGCGCAGGTAGAACATGAACGGGCTGGGATTCACGACCCGCAGCGTGCGGTAAATCTCAAACGGATCGGCCATGATGTCCAGCTCCAGCCGCTGGCTGAGCACGACCTGGAAAATATCGCCAGCCCGAATGTATTCAACACATTTTTCGACCGCCCGCTCGAAATCGGGCTGACTGAAATTGGCCGTGCTCGGGATTTGTGGATCGCCGGAAGTGTCGATGTCGGCCACGGGCAAATCGGAGCCGGGCGCCGCCAACTCCGCGACCATCTCGTCCACGCGGCGGCAGGCGGCGGCATAAGCAGTGGCCGGATCGGTCCCGTCGAGACGGGCCATTGCCACCACGACGACCGTCTTATTGATATTGTCGAATACCACCATCCGATCGTAGAAGGCGAACGCCAAATCGGGCAGGTGGCGATCATCGGCAGGCGCGTTCGGCAGATGCTCGACGTAGCGCACCACGTCGTAGCCCGCGTATCCCACCGCGCCGCTAATGAACGGCGGCAACTCAGGGAGCCGCTCCGCTCGCAGCTCATCGACGCGCCGCTTCAATTCAGCCAGCGGGTCGGCCGATTCGAAGACATCGGTCCCCTGCGGCGTGACGATCGTGATCCGCTGCCCGCGGGCCTCGATCTGCATGAACGGATCGGCGGTAAGGAAGCTGTATCGCCCGACCTTCTCGCCGCCCACCACGCTTTCGAACAAGCAAGCGCAAGGTCCCTTATCCAGCTTGTGAAAGGCGGAGACCGGCGTCAGGCAATCGGCCATGATCCGCCGGTAGACAGGCACCAGCCGGGCATTGCCGGCCAGCTTTGCAAACTTGTCGAAGTCGGGATAATGCACGATCAACAAGATAGCAACGATTCGACTCAACGACAATTAGCCTGCATTTGTGGACAGCGTCTCATAGGTCGCCACGGGTGAGGCACCAGCAACGGATCCAATGGAGTCGTAAATCGTGCTCAGCGCGAAGCAGCTTTTAGTCAAGCAGACGGCAGAGGCGTTTCGCGGCAGGCCGGATATGCCGCTCATGGCCTCTCTCGATGGTATCACGCAGGAAGAAGCGTCTTGGCTTCCTGATGAATCGACGCCGAGCATTGAGCAGCTCGTGCGGCATATTGCCTGGGCGAAGTCGCGGTATTGTTGCCGGGGATTCGGCCGGACGATGGTGATCGTCGACGAGTATGTAGACGACAATGGCGATTCAGCCGATTTGCCGGCGGAGTTTCCTTGCGGCGCGGCGTGGGGATCCGGCATCGCAGCCGGCATTAGTGAGGCGGTCAAGTTGCTGGAGCAATCGCAGCGCATATTGACCGAGTGTCTGGAGTCGTGCTCCGACGAGGCGTTGGAACAGCCGATTCCGACTAATCACGGGAAGTCGGCGGCGCACTTCTTCTGGATCATGCTCATGCACGATCTTTATCATGCCGGACAGATTCGCACTCGCCGCACGATGTATCGAGCGACCGCGCGGCCGCCAGGCAGCATCTGACCGCACAAACCGCCTGCCCACATCCGCCACCGAGCCTGCGGACGAGTTCGGAATTCTGGCGAATTCGGCTACTTTTCGGCGACGCAAGCGACGACCTCTGGCCGTCGGTCGATGACCCTTGCGGCAATCGACGGCTGGCCGCGCCGCGCATTCGATCTATTTAAGGCCGTTCAGGTTAGGTCTGCGCGGCTAAGCGGTGTTGTCCTTGACACGCGCGGTCATGCTGTTAGAATCCCACTGGCATTCTGGCCCTAGGCCGCAGGGAAGGGGACAGTCCCCTTCTTGCTGTGTCGTGACGTTCTTCGAGCATTCTTCCGTCTAGGGCGAGAGAGAAAGAGGGAGTGCGGAGCAAAAGGGGGCAGTCCCCGGAGAAGGGGTTCCATGAAGTGTCAGAAGTGCGAAAAGCAAGCCACTTTTCACATCACAGAGTTGGAGGGGGGCAAGCATCAGGAACTCCACCTGTGCGAGGAGCACGCCCGTCAATATCTGACCCAGGGTGAAAGCGAGTCGGGCGCGGCGCCGAGTCTCGCGGGCGCGCTCGCTCAGCAATTGGCGGTCGGGCAGACTGCGGAGGAGTTGGAGAAGCTCGACAAGAAGGCCTGTCCCGTCTGCGGTATCACCTTTTACGAGTTCCGCAACCAGGGCCGGCTCGGTTGCCCGCACGATTACATCTTCTTCGAGAAAGAACTCGAGCCGCTGATCGCCAACATTCACGGCGAGACGGTCCACACGGGAAAGCGTCCCAAACGGTTTGCCGGCGGCACGCACCACAAAACCGAGCTGATCCGCCTGCGCCGTGAGATGAAAGAGTCGATCGGTCAGGAAGACTACGAGCGGGCCGGCCAGCTTCGCGATCAAATCCGCCGCGTCGAGGAATCCACCGACGAATGATGCTGCGTTTATCCGCGGTTCCTGCCTTCTTGGCGATCTAAGCTCGACATGCCGTGAATCTCAGCGATCTAACCAATACGATGGGCGAATGGCTGCGGGCCAGCGGGCCCGAGTCCGATATCGTCATGAGCAGCCGCATCCGCTTGGCACGGAACCTGGCCGAATTTCCCTTCATCAGCCGGGCGGGCGAGCAAGACCGCGCCGAAATCGAGCGGATGCTCCGCGAACGGATTCTGCAAATCCAAGCTTCCGGCGAGCTGCAATACATCAACGTCAACGAGTTGGACGGCATCGACCGGCAGTTTCTCGTCGAGCGGCAGCTCATCAGCCGCGAGCACGCGGAAAGCCACGGGGCCCGCGGCGTCGCGATCGACCCGCTCGAGCAGATTAGCTTGATGATCAACGAGGAAGATCATCTGCGAATCCAGTGCATGCACAGCGGCTTGGATTTGCAGGGCGCTTGGGAGCAAATCAATCGAGTCGACGATCTGATCGAGCAGCGCGTCACTTACGCCTTCCATCCGCGGCTCGGCTACTTGACGGCCTGCCCGACGAACGTCGGCACGGGGGTGCGCGTGAGCGTCATGCTCCATCTGCCGGCGCTGGTGATCACCAAACAGATCGAGAAAGTGTTCCGCAGCTTACAAAAGATCAGCCTCGCCGTGCGGGGCCTCTATGGAGAAGGCTCGCAGGCGATGGGGGATTTTTATCAGATTTCCAATCAGATCACGCTCGGGCGGACCGAGGCGGAACTCGTGCAACAAGTCGGCGACGTCGTTCCCGTGCTCATCGACTACGAACGGCGGGCGCGAGAGTTTCTCGTCAAGGAAAGCCAGGAAACGCTGCATGACCAGGTGAGCCGGGCTTACGGCATCCTCCGCACCGCGCAGACGATCAGCTCCGAAGAGACGATGCACCTGCTCTCCCGAGTGCGGATGGGGGTTAATCTGGGGTTAATACCCGATCTGCGAATCCCCGACTTGAACGGGCTATTCATCCACACGCAGCCGGCCCATCTGCAAAAGCTCCGCGGCGTGGAACTCGACACGGCCGACCGCAACATCGAACGGGCCCGCTATCTCCGCGCCCATCTCAACAAAGAAGACGGCCGCGGGGCGGAGAAGAATTAAACCGCTGGTGACACGGCACGTAGACGCGGGGTCTCGCCGCGCGAAGTCAAGCGGTGAGACGCCGCTTCTACTTGTCGCTAGTCCGGCGGAAACTTCTTTCTCAATTCGCGGATCACGATCTGCGGGACGAAGCGGGTCAGTTCCTCATCGCTCGCCAGCGGAGTGATCTGCTTCAAGAGCGAGCTGGAGACGTGGGTGAATTGCTCGTCGGCCATGAGGAAGACCGTCTCGATCCCGGCGTCGAGCTTCCGATTGGCAAGCGTCATCGTGAATTCGCTTTCGATGTCGGTGAGCGACCGCACGCCGCGGAGCAACACCCGCGCCCCGCATTGGCGGACGAAATGCACCGCCAGCCCGCTGAACTGCCGCACCTCGATGTTCTTGAGATGGCCGGTCGCCTGGCAAATCAACTCGACGCGCTGGTCGGGAGTGAACAGGGCTTGCTTCTCGATATTCACCCCGACCCCGACGATCAATCGATCCACCAACCGACTCGCCCGCTCGATCACATTCAAATGCCCAAGCGTGACGGGATCAAACGAGCCGGTATACACGGCAACTCGCGAATCGGAGGCGGTCATGGGAGGGCAATCGACAGTTTGAGGCAGGCTGGGTTGCCTTGGAAACACAAAGCGCCAGTTGGTTATTCTAGCTGACGATTCGGTGGGTTCACGATAAGTGAACAAATGGTTAGAATGGGCGGTGAATTGCTTGAATCGTTTTGGAGCCATCGATGTCAGCGCCCAAACAAGCACTCCTGTTTGCGAATCCCTCGGCCGACGCATCGGTGTCAGATGCTGCGTCTTCGACGTTTGTCGATAACATGTCGCTCCCGGTGCATTGCTGGTTCCGATACAGCGCCGGCTTTTCGGCGACATGGGTCGAAACGGTGATTCGACAGGCGGCAGCGCGAGGCAGCGTGCGAGTTTTCGACCCATTTGCCGGATCAGCGACGACCCTGCTCGCGGCAGAGGCTTGCGGCATGGAAGGATTGGGCGTCGAGGCCCATCCGTTTGTTTGCCGAATCGCCCGAGCCAAGTTGGCGTGGCGATCCGATCCCGAAGCGTATCAGCAAAAGATCGCTCAGTTGCGCAAGACCGCCGACGGCCTGACGCCATGTCGAGATGGTTATCCCCCCTTGATTTATAAATGCTACAGTGACGAAACCCTGGCCGAACTCGACGTATTGCGGCAGGCCTATTCGATTGTGAAGGACGATTCACCCGCCTCGGAACTCGCTTGGCTCACACTCGTGGCAATCCTGCGCAAGACCTCTCAAGCGGGGACGGCGCAATGGCAATACATCTTGCCGCGGAAACAGAAGCGATCGGTCCACGACGCTCGTTCGGCCTTCAATGCCTGCGCGCGAATGATCTATCGAGATATGCTCGAAGGTCACTCTACGATCGGCCCGAGGGCGAAATTCGTTCAGGGTGATGCCCGAACCTGCGACACGGTGCCTGACGGATTCGCGAACCTCGTCGTCACATCTCCTCCCTATCCGAACAATTACGATTACGCGGATGCAACGCGATTGGAAATGTCGTTCTTCCGCGAGATCAACGGTTGGAGCGATCTGCAGGGCGCGGTCCGAGAGCGTTTGGTTCGGTCATGCACTCAGCATGTTCCGGAACGGTCGGTGAAGCTCTCCGAAGTCTTGGCGACTCCGGAACTGGAACCGATTCGGCAAGAACTATCGAGCATCTGCGAGCAGTTGGCCGAGATCCGCAAGACGAAAGGAGGCAAGAAAACCTACCACCTCATGGTGGCCTGCTATTTTCGGGACCTCGCGCTAGCATGGAAGGCGCTCCGTCGCGTTTGCGCATCGGGTGCAAAAGTCTGCTTCGTTATTGGAGATTCTGCGCCGTATGGGGTCTACGTGCCGGTCGTGCCGTGGCTCGGCGAACTGGCCAAAGCGGGCGGGTTCGATGCATGGCGATTCGAGAAGACGCGGTCGCGGAACATCAAATGGAAGAACCGTAAACACCGCGTGCCGCTCCAAGAGGGCCGACTATGGGTTGAGGGCTGAGAATGGCACAGTCGCTCGCGCATCGTTTCGGGCAGATCGTCGGTGAGGTGAGTTATCAACCTGTCAACCAGCCCGTGATTTGATTCACGACGCTGCGACGAAGTTGACTAACTGGTCGGCTGTACTGACGGGCACGCTTTCAGTTCCTCAACGAGCCGCTCGATATCGGCCTCGTTGCAATAAGCATGTGGGCTGATGCGGAGTTTGCCGGCGCGGGCGCTGAGGAGAATCTTGCGGTCGAATAACTGGCGGCGGATGAATTGCGGGTCGCGGCCGGGCCAATCGAAGAGCACGATGCCGGACAAATGCTCGGGTTGTTCGCGATGGCTGGCAATCGTCGCCCCGGCCTCGATCAGTCGGCGGCAGGCCAGATCGGTGACGGCGAGAATCCGTTCGCCGATCGTGGCGATGTCGAGGCTCATCAGCAATTCCAGGCTGGCGTTCAGCCCGGCGAAGCCGACCATGTTCGACGAGCCCCCTTCGAAGCGCGCGGCTGAGTTTTTGAATTTCAGCTCGATGTGCGTGAAGTCGGACGAATGAGCGACGCTGTTCCAGCCGACGCCGATCGGTTGGAGCCGGTCGAGGTGCTCGCGGCGAATGTAGAACAGCCCGGCCCCCTCGGGCCCCAGCAGCCATTTGTGACCGTCAGCAGCGAAGAAATCGACTGCGCTGCGGCGGACGTCGAGCGGAAGGGCGCCGAGCCCCTGAATCGCGTCGAGAAAGAAGAGTGCGCCCCGCCGATGCGCAATTTCGGCCACCGCGCCGATGTCGTTTCGCCAGCCGCTCGCGTATCCAATCCAACTAATGGAAACGACTCGCGTTCGCTCGTCGCAAGCGTCGGCGAGCCGATCGAGATCGACGCGGCCGTCGTCGGTCGGCACGCGGCGGGTTTCCACTCCGCGGCGGGCCTGATTCATCCACGGATAAAGATTCGAGGGGAATTCGTCGGCGAGCGTGACAACGTTGTCGCCCGCCCGCCAAGGAAAACCCTCGGCCACCAGGTTGATCCCTTCGGTCGTGCTGCGGACCAGGGCGATTTCTTCCACGTCGGCGCCGACCAGCCGCGCGGCACGAGCCCGCAATGCCTCGCGCACGGCCTTCCACTCGAGCCAGCCGGCGCCCCCGAGCGCCGCCGCCTCGCGCGCCCAGGCGATCATCGCCGCGGCAGCGGGAGCCGGAAGCGGGGCGACTGCGGCATGATCGAAGTAAGCCCACTCGGCCGCGGCCGGCATCTGGCGGCGGAAGGCGTCCCAGCGAGCTTCGGGCATCAAAGCGGGATTCATTTTGCCGGCCTGCAGGTCGTTAGGTACTCGACCACGTCGACCAGATCGTCCACGGTCAGCAGCTTTTGCAGGTCGGCCGGCATGAGAGAAACCTTGACCTCCGTGTTATCGGCGATGTCGGTCTTCTTGTAGGTCTGGACGATCGCCTCGATCGTCTTGATCGAGATCGAATCGGCCGTTTCGCTCACGATGATCCCTTGCACCACATTGCCATTTTGCAATTCAAGGCGATGGGTCTCGAAGTTGTGGGCGATCGCGGCGCTCGGAAAGAGGATCGATTCGTAGAGAGCGTCTTTGGGAAACTTGCCGCCGATCTCGGAGAGGTTTGGCCCGACGTCTTTGCCGATGCCGTTGATCGCGTGGCACTTGGCGCAAGTGCCGGTGGTGTTGAACACGGCCTTTCCGTGCTCGACGTTCCCGCGGCGCTTGAGCAGCGCCGATAGCGGCGGGAGCGGTTTTCCGCCGGCCGGCTCGGGGAGCTTGAGATATTTGGCGGCCTCGGCGCGGATGCCGCTATCGCTCGCAGCTTGCAGCACTTTCGCAGCAGCATATTGCAGCTCGACCGTGATCTTGCCCTTGGCGGCGAGATTCAAGATCGCTTGCTCCCCCAGGCGGCTATGACCCAGCGCACGGACGCCGGCGCTCCGCAGCGTTTGGCTCCGCTTAGGGTCCAGAACGAGCGGCAAAATCAGATCGATAGCCGACGGCTCCTGCGTCAGCCCGAGCAGGGTCAGTAGCTTTTCAGCCGTGGCGTCGTCGCCTGCCAACGATTTCCGAAAGTGGTCGTTCTCACCGCTGCGCAAGAGATACTGCGCTGCCTTCACGCCGCGCGTGCCGCTTGAATCGGCGAGCGCCATCGCCATGAGTTCATCGGCCCGATCGCGGATATCGTATGTCATCACCAGATCGAGGAATTGGTCCGTCCCGCGGGCAGCGTCGAGCGTCCTCGCGAGCGCCATCGTGAACTGCGGCGAATCCGGCCGCGCGCCGTGCAACTGCCTGAGAGCCAAGGCGCCGATCGCCGCTTGATCGGGATGATTGGCGCCGAGCAGACCGACGAGCACGTCTTGCTTCGACGGGTCGGTGTGGAAATCGAACGCCCGGAAGTAACGAACTCGTTCCTCGAGCGTCGTCGAACGATCGAGAATCAGCTTCGCCAGGAGCGGCAGCGCCCCCTTCGCCCGGCTACGCCAAACAATGTCGCGCCCGGCGAGGCTCGTCCAGTCATCGCCAGCCTTCTTGAGCCACGCGGCGAAATAGGTGTCCCATTGCTTATCCGCGCCGATCCCGAGCGCTTCGAGATACCAACGGTCCTTGCCGTCGTGCTGCATTGCCAACTCAGCCCACAGGTTGGCTGCCGCCGGAGATTTGCTGTGCCGCAAGGCAATTGCCGCGTCGCGACGAACTTGCGGCGATGAATCGTCGACGACCTTCGCGACCAACGGGATCACGTCGAGATTCAGCTCGCGCGCCGCCCGCAGCGCCGTGATCCGGATATCGGGATTGGCATCCCCGAGCGCCGCCTCAATATGCGTGGGCCCGCGACCTTCGAGCTTGCTCAAGAGCCAAAGCGCTCGCGCCCGATAGCGCGGATTGTCGGATTGAAACAGTTTCACGAGGGCCGGTTCGGCCTGCGCGCCGGCGTCGTGCAGTTTGGTCCAGGCCAGGTAGCGCACGGCGAGGCAGGGGTTCTTGAGTGCCTCGATCGCGCCGTCGATCGTTTCGAAATCGAATTCCGGCACGATGTATTTGCTTCCCTTCGGGGCGATGCGGAAGATGCGGCCGCGGTCGGTGTCGGCCTGGGCGTGCCCTCCGACCCCCGGATCGTACCAATCGGCGACAAACAGCGAGCCATCCGGAGCAACGCAAACATCGCACGGCCGGAACCATTGGTTGCGCGTGCTCCCGAGAATATCGACGATCCGGGCCTTAAAGCCCGCCGCGTCGGTCGTCACCGGATACGCACGGACGATGTTCCGCCCAGGGTCGGTGTGAATCACCTGATTCTGAAACACCTTTGGAAGCAGGTCTCCTTCGTAGACGAGGATGCCCGCTGGCGCCCCGGCGCCGGTTTGCAGCAGGTTCGGGACGACGCCCGGATCGGTGAGATGCCAGTGCCGGAGCGGAATCTCGTTGGGCTGGCCGAGATACGGGATGCCCCAACTGGCGCCGGTCATTTCGTCGGTGTAGCCGAAGTTGCCGTGCTCCATTACATAGTTGATGCAACAGCCGCGGTTGCCATCGTCGTCGTTGTCGGATTGCCAGAGTGTGCCAAAGCTGTCGACCGCTACTTCGTAGTTGTTGCGAAAGTTGTGGGCCAGCACCTCGAATTGGCTGCCGTCCGGATTACAGCGGAAGACCATTCCCTGGCGATACGGCCGGCCACGGTCGTCCACCTCATTCCCTTCGAGATCAATGATCGGTTTGTCATTCTTGTCGTGGACGCGCTGGCCGACGTTGCCCATGTTCCAATACAGTTTGCCATCCGGGCCGAACACGAAGGCATGCGCCCCATGATCGTGCTGCGGCTGACCGGGGTTCTTGAAGAGCACTTCCTTCTTGGCGGCTTTGTCGTGGCCGTCGCCCGTGAACTCGAAAACATTCGGCGTGCAGGAAACGATCACTTTGTCGCCGAGGACGCACACGCCCAAGGCCGCGTCGACGTCGCGACCTTGATAGAAGGTGGTCGCCTTGTCGGCCTTCCCTTCCCCCTTGGTGTCTTCGAGGATCAGGATGCGGTCGCCCGCCTTGCGCAGCCCATTATGGCCCCGATAGTTTTGCACGTCGCAAATCCAGACCCGCCCCTGGGCGTCGATATCCATGTCGGTCGGGTTGGTCATCATCGGCTCCGAGGCGAAGAGCGTCACCTCGAGCCCTTCGGCGGCATCCAGATAGCTCGTCGCCTTGGCCGGATCATGATCGATCGCACCGGAGCGAGTCGTCGCGTCGGCGGCATCAACGGTTGAATGATTTGCCAGCGCGGCGAGTAGTACCGCAGATATTGAGACGCGACTCGCGATTGTCATGAAGAAGCTCTACGGACTGATGTGTCTCGGTGGGATGGGACAAGCATGAATATATTCAACCGCGACTCGCGTGACAAACTTGAAGGAAACCGCCTCTCGGCGGCTGCGCAGTCTTCCTAAACCGGACAGCTTATGAGGCTTATAGCGACTTTTCAGGCAAAATGCGCGCGGCGGTTGCTTGCCGCTCCCGGCAGGGAGTGACATAATTGAGTTGGCAAGAGGCTCAGGCGAATCCGTCAATCCCGCAGAGGAGATATTTTATGAGTCGGCTACTTGGTATGTTTGCGGCGGGCGTGTGCGCGTTTGCGACCTTGGCAATCAGTAGGCCGACCGCGGCGCAGGAAGTGATCTATTCAAGCTATTACGCGCCGACGGTCTCCGCGCCGGTGGTCGCGAACTACCCCGTGACGACGGCCTATTATGCTCCGGCGCCGGTCACGACCTATTACGCACCGACAACGGCCTATTACGCCCCGCCCATGACGAGCTACTATGCTCCCACGACGACTTACTACGCTCCGGCGACAACCGCGTACTACGCTCCGGCGACGACTGCCTATTACGCTCCAGCCCCGGTGACGAGTTATTACGCACCGGCGCCGGTCAGTGCGTATTATGCTCCGACGCCCTACGTCGCCGGTTATGCGCCGGTTTACGTGCGGCCGAGAGTTTACGTGCCGGGTGAGCCGGTCCGCAACTTCTTCCGGGCGCTGTAAAGCGTTCCGCAATGGATGAACAGTCAGCAAGCAAGCCCAGGCACAAAGTGCCTGGGCCTTTTTATGCGCGATGCGCACAGCACACTAGCCCGACGCGCGAGCCAGGGACCCGTTCGCATTCCCTCGCTCGCGCGTCGGGCTAGTGGTGCAAGTTGCTCAATCCAGCTTCTCGGCTTCGATCTTGGCGGCTTGCGCGGCGCGATGCTCGCGGAGCTTCTCGCGCAGCTCGGGCCGTGAGTTGCTGAGGATCGCGATCGCCAAGAGCGCGGCGTTGATGGCCCCCGGCTTGCCGATCGCCAACGTGCCGACTGGGATTCCAGCCGGCATCTGCACGATCGACAACAGCGAGTCCAATCCCTTGAGCGATTGACTTTCCATCGGCACGCCGAGGACCGGTATCAGAGTGAGCGCGGCGACGACGCCCGGCAGATGCGCTGCCCCGCCCGCCGCGGCAATCAGCACCTCGATCCCGCGGCCGGCGGCAGAAGTGACGAAATCGGAGACGCGCTGCGGAGTGCGATGCGCGGAAGCAACGAGCGACTCGTGCGGCACGCCAAATTGCTTGAGCGTTTCGGCCGCGTGCCGCATCGTTTCCCAATCCGATTTGCTCCCGATGACGATGCCCACCAACGGGCCGGCAGCCTTTTCCATCGTTCGATTACCTCGGAGGGCTTGTTTCGCGGGTCCAAACGTGTATTGAATGTACCATGACGAAATGAGAACCGCCAAGACGCCCAGGCCGCCAAGTAGCGGGTTTCTTTCCAATGTGAAGTGTGCCGAGTCGCGCGATGACCGACGTTTACAAAGTCCGTTCGATAGGGCAGGCGCCGAGCGCGATGCGTCGCGCGGCCGATGCCCTGCGCCGCGGCGGACTTGTCGCTTTTCCGACGGAAACCGTTTACGGTCTCGGCGCGAATGCGCTCGATCCGGCGGCCGTCGCGCGAATCTTCGCCGCGAAGGGGAGGCCGGCGAATAATCCGCTGATCGTGCACGTGGCGAGCGTCGAACAAGCCCGCGAACTGGCAGCCGGTTGGCCCAAGACCGCCGAGCGATTGGCAGCACGATTCTGGCCGGGGCCGCTGACGCTCGTGCTCCCCAAGCAGCCGATCGTGCCGGAACTCGTCACGGCCGGCGCGGCGACGGTTGGACTGCGGATTCCGGCGCATCCGATCGCTCGTGCGTTGATCGAAGCGGCGGGAGTGCCGATTGCCGCCCCGAGCGCCAATCGCTCGAACGCGATTTCGCCGACCACGGCGGAGCACGTGCTGAAGAGCCTCGGCGCGGAAGTCGATATCGTGCTTGACGGCGGGCGAACGAGCGGCGGCCTGGAATCCACTGTGCTGGATTTGGACTCCGATCCTCCGCGGTTGCTGAGGCCAGGATTGGTTGGGCCGGCTGAGATCGAGCTGTGGATCGGTCCGATCGCTCGAACGGCGCCGACGCCGCACGATCCACCGCAGCCGTTGGCATCGCCTGGCCAACTTCCGCGGCATTATTCGCCGCGAGCGCCGATGGAATGTTGCATGGGTGACGGGCGAGCGCGCGTCGAAACATTGGCGCGGGCTGGGATTCACGTCGGCTGGTTAACCTTGGCCGTAGGCGATCGTGATACGCTCTCCGCTGGCGGGAGTGCGCATAATGAGGGGGAAGAACCGCCGCGCGACGTTACTATCGTTCCCATGCCGGCTGCTCCAGCGGACTATGCCGCTAAGCTGTACGCCGCCTTGCACGCGCTGGACGATGCGGGCATCGAGCGGATCGTCGTCGATATGCCTCCGGATACCGAGCCGTGGTTGGCAATCCGTGACCGCCTGCGCCGCGGCTCGATCGGATAGAATAAATGGCTATGCTCATTCACGCCGTGGGTCGATCCGATTTGCCGCCGCTTAAGATGCCGGAGCGGTTTCGCACCGACGTGGCCTATTTCATGACGCCCGCGGGCAGGCACGGCGTGCCCAAATTGCCGTCGGGCGAGTATTGGATTCGGCTCGACGACGCTACGACATGGCTGGACGAAGGAGTCGTGGCCGTCGTCTCACCGTTGGACAGTGCGAATACGATCGAATTCGAAGTGACCGACGAGCAAGAGACCTGGCTCCGCTGGATGGTGAGCAATCAAGTCGAGCATGTGCGACTTGCGTAATGCGGCAGCGGGCGCGGCCAAATATGGCTGCCCAGTTCGTGGCCATTTCGCAGCCTGTGCTGAGCGGCTTTCGGGCGATAGAATTATCGTCTCTCTGTTCCGATCCATTTGATTTATCGAACGCATATTTCATCCGATGCAGACACACGTTCCGATCCAACGCGCGTTAATCAGCGTCAGCAATAAACTGGGGCTGGCCAATTTTGCTCAAGGCCTCGCGGCGGCTGGCGTGAAAATCTATAGCACGGGCGGCACGCGCCAGTTTCTCGAGAAGGAGGGCGTCGCCGTCGAGGACGTGAGCGCGTATACCGGCTTTCCCGAAATGATGGAAGGCCGGATCAAGACGCTGCACCCGAAGATTCACGGGGGCATCCTGGCCCGCCACGATCGGGACGACGACCGCCAATCGGCCGCCGAGCACGGAATCGTCACGTTCGAATTGGTCGTCGTGAACCTCTATCCATTCGAGGAGACGGTCGCCCGGCCCGAAGTGGCCGATGCCGAGGCGATCGAGCAAATCGACATCGGCGGACCGAGCCTGATTCGGGCGGCGGCGAAAAACCATCGCTTCGTCGCCGTGGCCACTGCGCCCGAGCAATACGCGGAACTGCTCGAGCAAATATCAGCCACGGGCGGCACGACGCTCCCCTTGCGGCGGAAGCTGGCCACGACCGCGTTCTTGCGCACCGCGCATTACGACAAGGCGATCGCCGAATACTTTCTTACAACCGCCACAACCGACGCCGAATTCCCGCCCCGGTTACAGCTCGATTTGGATCGCAAGAAGGTGCTCCGCTATGGAGAAAATCCACACCAACGCGGCGCGCTCTATTCGCTTGCGGGCTGCGGCGATGTGAATCTAGTTGCCGCGCACCAGCTTCACGGCAAGGAGTTGTCCTACAACAATTTGCTCGATCTGGATAGCGCGCTGGCGATTGTCCGCACGATGCCCGGCGCCGGGGCCGTTGTGATTAAGCACAACAACCCGTGCGGGGCAGCGACGGCGGCGAGCCTCGCGGTGGCGATGCGGCGGGCGCTCGACGGCGATCCGGTAAGCGCCTTCGGCTCGGTGATCGGAGTGAACCAACCGCTCGACGCGGCGACGGCCGAGGTGTTTTGCGAGCCGGATCGATTCGTCGAGGCGATCGTCGCACCGAGTTTCGAGCCGGATGCCGTGGAGATTCTCACCACGCGGCCGAAGTGGAAGGCGAATGTGCGGCTGATGGAGGTTGGTCCGCTTGAGGTCGAACGGGCGGCATGGCAGGTTCGCCAGATCGCGGGCGGAATGCTCGTTCAAGCGCCCGATTCTGCGGACGATCCCGAAAGCGAGTGGAAGGTGGTGACCGAGGCCCAGCCGAACGCCGAGCAAATGGCCGATCTGCGTCTGGCCTGGCTCCTCGTGCGGCATGTGAAATCGAACGCGATCACGATCGTGAAGGATGGAATGCTGATCGGCGCCGGAGCCGGGCAAATGAGCCGCGTCGATTCGGTCGAGATTGCCGTCCGCAAGGCCGGGCCGCGAGCGGTCGGCGCCGTGCTCGGGTCCGACGCCTTCTTCCCATTCGCCGATTCGATCCCGATGGCCGCGGGGGCGGGAATTACGGCGATCCTTCAGCCCGGCGGCTCGCGCCGCGACGAAGACGTGATCGCCGCCTGCAACGCCCACGGCCTGTCGATGGTTTTCACCGGAAGAAGGCACTTCAAGCACTAGGGGCGCGGGGTTCGGGATTCGGGACCCGGAATGCACGTAAAGACGGCGGGGAATCGGGTATAATGGTAGTTGCCAATCCGGGACTCGCCTCTTGGCTGGGGCCCACGTGTTCCCGAGTCCCGAGCCCCTAGTCCCGAACTCCGAACATCTTGTCCTCCGTTCTCGACAAAATCGTCGCCAGCAAGTGGCGCGAGATTGAGCAGTTGAAGGTCGAGCGGCCGCTGACCGTGCTGCGCGATGCGACGGCCGCTGCCCCGCCGCCGCGCGATTTCTTCGCCGGCCTCGCCAAGCCGGGACCGATCCGCCTGATTGCCGAAGTGAAGAAGGCCAGCCCGTCGGCCGGGGTGATCCGCGACCATTTCGATCCAATCGACGTGGCCATGACCTACGAGCGGCACGGGGCGACGTGCTTGAGCGTGCTCACCGATGGCCCCTATTTTCAAGGGAGTCTGGCGGACCTCCGCGGTGTGCGCGAGGCGGTCGACTTGCCCGTGCTGAGGAAGGACTTCATCCTCGACGAATATCAGCTTTATGAAGCCCGCGCGGCCGGCGCCGACGCGGTGCTGCTGATCGCCGAATGCCTCGACGACTGCAACTTGCGAAAGCTCCACGATCGATCCGTGGCGATGGGGATGTCGCCGCTGATCGAGCTGTACGACGCCGAGAATATCGAGCGAGTGCTCGCAGCCGGGGCGACGCTCGTGGGAGTCAACAACCGCGATCTTCGGACTTTCAAGACCGATATCGAACATACGCTACGGCTCCGGGAGCGCGTCCCCGAGGAATGCGTGCTGGTCGCGGAAAGTGGAATCCGGACTCGTGCCGACGTGCTCCGCTTGGAGGCAGCCGGGATCGACGCAGTCCTAGTGGGAGAAACACTGATGTCGAGCCGCGACATCGGCGCCGCCGTCGATTCGTTACTGGGAAGAGTTTAGCCGATGTCAACTCGATTCGTGCTGACCGCCGTGCTGGTTCTTGCAACCATTGTTTCGAAAACGCGAGCATGTCCATTCTGCAACGCGGTCAAGCCGACCCTCGCCCAGCAGCGCGACGCGGCGGTCGCGGCGTTCGTCGGCGAGCCGATCGATAAACCGAGCGGCTATCGGCCCGCCACGCAATCGTTCGAGATCCATCGCGCGCTGAAGAGCAAGGACCTGCTCGGCGCCGGGCCGCTCAGGCTTGCGCCGGACTTGCCCGTCAAGGAGGGTTCGCTGGTGCTGCTGCTCGGCAGCGGCGCCGCGGATGCCCGACTCAGGGATTTGCAATGGACGGCGATCCAGCTAGACGAAACGGCTTATGCCTACGTCGTGCAATCGCCTGACTTGCGGCAACCGAGCGCGAAGCGCTTGGCCTTCTTTAGCCGATACCTCGAGCATGCCAATCGGTTGCTGGCCGAAGACGCCTATTTGGAATTCGGCCATGCGACTTACGATCAAACGGCCGAGGCGGCGGACCATTTGGCGATGAGCGACCTGCGCCGCTGGCTGGCCGATCCGCAAGTTCCCCCTGAGCGAAAGGGCTTTTATTCGCTGGCGCTGGGCTTCGCAAAGACCGACACGGATCGCGAGCAGAATCGCAAGCTGCTTCGCGAGCGGATCGTAGCGCCGGCCAACGATTTTCGCGCCGGGTTCGACGGCATTCTGGCCGGATATCTGCTGCTGGACGGCGCCCGCGCGTTGAAGCTGATCGAGTCGCGTTATCTAGCCGATCCGAAGGCGGCCGACGGGGACGTGCGCGGCGCGCTCAAGGCGCTGCGGTTTTATCACGATTTCGGTCACGGCGTTGGGCCGAGGCAAATCGCCGCCGCCGTCGCGCGCGTGCTCGACCGTCCCGAGTTTGCCGCCGAGGCAATCACCGATCTGGCGCGGTGGGATGATTGGGAGTTCGCGGCGCAAGTGGCTTCGCTCTACGAGCGGAAGGATTATGCCGATCCTTTCGTGCGCCGCTCGATCGTCGGTTATCTCAAGGTCTGCCCCTTGCCGCAAGCCGCCGCGGCGCTCGATCGACTTCGCCAGCTCGACCCGAAGGGCATTGGGGAAGCGGAGAAAGTGTTGTCGGTTTTCACCGGCAAATAGCCGTCAATCCCCGTCTTTCAATCCCAGGCGGGCCAGCCATCGCCCGCGCGTCGGCTTCTTCCCCGCGTCGTTCCCGGAGCCGGCGGTCGAGTCTCCTTCGTTGACCTGCTTGGCTCGCTCCGCTTCGTAGGAGGCCAGCTTTTCCTCGACCTGGGCGCGGTCGCGAGTGATCTTGGCGCGCTCGACCGAGATATCGATCTCGGCTTGCCGGAGCTTCGATGTCCATTCCTCTTGGAGTTCTGCCAGCTTCCGGCGTTCTTGCTGAATTAGCTCGTCTTGATCGAGCACGCCGGCAATCGCGGATGCCCCGACGGCGACCGAGCCGATACTGCCGCTCTGTTGCGAAAGGAGCAGCTTCAGTTCGGCGAGTTCGTGGTCTTTCTGCGCGATCACCTCGTTGGTCATCAGGATCGTGTTCTCGATCGTCGCGCGCTCGGCGGCCTTCTCCGGGCTCGAGTCGGCGTCGGCCTCGAGCGACTCGATCATCTGTCGCTTCATCATTTCCCAGTTTGGGCTGTCGCCGGCGACGGCGACGGCGGGGCGCGCGCCCGCTGATTTCAGCCCAACTAGCGCTTCCTCAAGTTCTGCGTTTTTCCGCTTGAGGCTCCGCACGTCTTCAACGGCCATCTCGAAGCGCCGCTGCAATTCGTCCTGTTGTTGGAGGTCGCCTTCAGCCGGTTTCGATTCCGCATCGGCCAGCCGCGCGATCAGCGCCTCGCGCTCGGCACGGAGTCCTTCCAGTTCGCTTTGGTCGGCGGCGCCGGCGTTGGAACGCTCAGACAACTCGCGCTCGGCGCATTGATGGGCCGCGGACAGTCGTTCGTGGGCATGCAGCAATTCGTCGTAGGCCTGTTGAAGCTGGCTGTCTTGTTCGCGCAGCTCATCGAGGGAGCGTTGCAACGCGGCTTGGGCTTGTTCGAGGGCGGCCTGGCGTTGGCGCAGCTCATCGATGGTCTGTTGACGCTCTAGGTTGGCGCGGCAGAGCGCTTCGTATTCCTTTTGCAGCGTCTCGCGCGATTGCCGCAATCCGGCAATCTCGCCGGCGGTGCTTGCCGCCGCAGCCTGGGCCAACGCCAACTCTTTCGTGAGCGCATCCAACTCACCGCGCAGACGATCGGCTTCTTCCGATCGCTGTCGGGCGAGCTGTTGCTCGCGGGCTTCCAACTGCCGCTTGGCCGTGTCGAGCGCGGTCTCCCTTTCCGCTCGGTCGCTCTGGTGCTGGCGGACATCTTCGCGATGTTGAGCGAGCTTCGCGTCCAGCTCGTCTGAAAGGCGCCGGAGGTCCTCGCGGTCGTGACCGAGCTTCTGCTCGAACTCGGCCTTTTGCTTTCCAAGCTCCTCGCGATCATGGACGAACTTTGCTTCCAATTCCGCTTTTCGGCGGCGGACTTCCTCGCGCTCGTGATTGAGCCTTTCTTCAAGATCGGCGCGTTCGCGTTGGAGTTGCTTCGAAGCTTGATCGAGGCTCTGCCGCTGACCGGCTTGAAGCAGCTCGACGTCGTGACGGAGCCGGTCGAGTTCGCGCTGCTGCGAAGCGCGCTCCGCTTTGAGTTCCTGGGCTATTCTGCGGCGCTGGGTCTTCGTTTGCTCGCGAAGCAACTCGAGCTGATCGTGCTCGTAGGCCAGTCGTTTCTCCAGTTCCGCGCAATGAGCCTGACGTTTGGCGATCTGCTCGGCTTCGACGCCGTGTTCCTCTCGAGCCAGCTTCAGGTCGCGTTCGGCCTGACGGAGCTTGTCCTCCGCGGCGTCGATCTCGGCTTGCCGCGCGTGCATCTGCTCCTGTTTTCGGCAGAGTTGCGCGGCGGACTCGCGCTCGGAGGCCAAGCGGCGCTCATGCTCGGCCAGCTCCAGCTTCGCGCGATTCAGTTCTTCGGTTTGACGGTTGAGAAGTTGTGCTTGCTCGTGCAACTCCTCGCTGGGGAACTCGGCTGCGGGGTCCGTTGCGACACCCGCCTGCGCGAGTGCCTCGAGCTGGGTGGCCAGGTGAGTCTCGACGTTTTCGAGCCGCGCCCTCTGGGCGGCTAGCAACTCCTCGACCCGCCGTCGCTGGCGATCGATCGATCGACCGGCGCTGCTCCCCCGATTCTTCGCCGGGCTGGCCTGAGATACTTGCTCTTCCATGGTTGCCAATGCAGAAGAAAAACGGAATTGCCGGTCGATCGCGCGAAGCGTCTCCGCGCGACGACAGTCGAATGGCCTACCGCCGAAAAAAGATGGGAAGACAATGTGCCTTATTTTCCTATACGTCACGGGGGCGGCCGGGTCAAAGACCGCGAGACGCGGATTGACGACGGGAGCGGTTTTGACGGTTTTACCGAGCGCGCGTCGCTCGGAGAATGACAGGTTGACCCGGTGGCAACATGACCGGGCCCTATCATCCCTTCTGGTTCACCACGTTCTCCGGCATGTCGCCGGCGAGCGCGGCCGCCACCTGCCGGGCGGCGCGAGTGCGGAGGTTTTCGAGCGACTCGATCGAGACGAACGCGGCGTGCGGCGTGACGATCACTCGCGGATCGTCGTAGGGGGGTTGGCTCAAGTCGGGCGGTTCGGGGTCCTGCACATCGAGCGCCGCGCCGGCCAGCCGACCCGCGGCGAGCGCCGCGGCCAGCGCGTCGGCGTCGATCAATCCGCCGCGAGCCGTATTGATGAGATACGCGGTTGGCTTCATTCGCGCGAGTTGATCGGCCCCGATCAAGTGCCGCGTCTGCGGCGTGAGCGGCAGATGCAGCGAAACGTAGTCGCTCCGTTGGAGCAGCTCGTCGAGCGGGCACCACTCGACCTCGTCGAGCAAGACGGGGCGAGTGCGCCCGGTCGCGAGAATTCGCAGCTTGATCGCAAGCGCCTTTTCGGCTAGTTTTCGTCCGATTTGGCCGAACCCTACGATCCCCAGCGTTTGACCTTCGATTCGGCGAAGCAACGGGCCGGCCTGCAATCGATACTGCCCGCGCTTCGTCTCGCCATGATAGTACGCGATTTTGCGGGCGAGACCGAGCAGCAATGCGAGCGCATGCTCGGCCACTTCTGTCAAGCAATAGTCCGGCACGTTCGTGACAATCATCCCGCGGCGGGTGGCGAACGCGACGTCGATATTGTCCAGCCCGATTCCCAATCGCGCGACGATCCGGCATTTCGGCGCGGCGGACAGAACCGTCTCATTCACGCGCGCCCAATTCGTCATGATCGCGTCGGCATCGGTCGCCTGCTTTGCCAACGAGGCGGCATCGCTCTGTTTCGCGATGACCAGTTCAGCATCCACTTCGGCCAGAACTCGCCGTTCGATCTCCAGATCGGGCCACGCATAATCCGTAAGCAGAACTTTATATTTCGGCATCGATGTAAGGCACGCTGCGCATGCCGTCCTGGAGAGCCAATGTTTTCTTCGGCACGCACCGCGTGCCATAACTAACTGCAACGGGGCCGTCGCCGATCGCTCCAGGTTAAACGATCCAATTGAAACCTCAAGCCGCGTTTCACGCGATGATTTCGATCGCGCCTGGTTCGACGAACAGCAGCCGCGCCGAGATTCGCTCGAGCGAAAGTGCGGTCAGCGCCGACATCGCGCCACGGTAGGCTTGAATCTGCGGGCGGTAGAAACCGACTCGCTCAATAATCGCAGCTTCATCGCTCACCGCATCGGTCTTAAAATCGAGGATATCGACCGCGACCAGCCGGTCGCCGCGATAGAACCTCGTCACGCGGTCCACCATGCCAAACACCAGCGAATTCTCTTGGCGAACGACAAACGACCACTCACGATAGAGCTTCTTCGTCACGCTGTCGCCCGTTAGCTCGGCGCACACGTCCGCGGCGAAACCCAGTGTCGCTGGATCGAATCCCTTCTCGGATAGCGCGGCTGCCACGACTGGCCGCTCGAGCATGGCTCGAAAGCGCTTGATCTCCGCGGCCAGATCGATCTCGGGCGTCGCCAGCCTGGCCGCCAGCCGCAACAGATCGGCATCGCCGGGAACGCCGTCTTCGAGCCAGCCAATTCGCTCAAACCAGGCATGGACGATCGATCCTCGCGTCATTCCGGCGACGGATTCCAAACGCAGATGGCGTCGGAGATCGACCTTCCCGGCTCCCTCCATTGCGGACGGGGTTCGGTAGTCGAGCCCTCGGCGACGCCGGCTGCCGGGGCGAAGTTCGAGGTGCAGATTCTCGACGAGTGGCGCAGCAGTGCGTTGATCCATCTCCTTTCCCTTTGGGAGAGGGTTAGGGTGAGGGGATGTGGCGATCGACCGTGATTCGCCCTCACCCCTGTTCGACAAGCTCACGGCAGGCTGGCCCTCTCCCGGAGGGAGAGGGAGGTTTTCAGAATCAGCCGCCCACCTTGCATCGCCGTGCCGGTAGAGCGTCGTCTCCGGCTCGGCCGCTTTTCCTCCGGCCAGCGCGCCGCGGAGCAGGCCCGCGTAGGTCTTGGGCCAGGTCTTCTCGTTCTGCCGCGACGGGGCGATGATCATATCGAGCGCGTGAACGGCGCGGGTCATCGCTACATACAGCACGCAGAGAGATTCGTTGACGATTTGATTGGGCCACTCGGCAAACATGCGACGGAACTCGGCGGGCAACAGCCTTTGGACGGTCTCGCCTGTGTAGCGGCAGACGCGGCGAATCGGTTCCAGCGCCGTCGGGCGATCGACCACCACACGCGGCGTTTGACGCCCCTTCAAATTCACGTCCAGCTCGGGCAGCACGACGAAGTCGAACTGCAAGCCTTTCGCCTGGTGGACCGTCATCACGCGGACCTTCGCGGCCGTCGGATCCTCGATCCGCCGCGAATTGACCTCGGCGATGAATTCGTCGGTGCGGCGGATTCGCCCATCATCGAGAGCGTACGCCAATTCGACCAATTGCAAGAGGCGACTCAAATCGCGAGGTCCGCAGAACGGGGCCAGTGACTTGACCCAATCGTAAATCGTTCGTCCGTAGCCGTCTGACGCCAACCGTTCGCGCATTTCAAGCGCCAATTTCCCGGCCAAGGCCTCATCGTCGAATCGCTCGAATCCCACGGCCGGGCCTAGCGGCGACGCAGCCACGTGGAATCGGGCCGCCGTGTCCCCAGGGTGATCGGTCAGCTTGAGGAGCGAAAGCACGAGTTGCACGGCGACGGAATCCGTCAGCGGATTGCCTCCTTCTTCGCTCGCGAACACCTTATGCTTGCTGCGCAGCTCGAAAATCATTTTCGCCACGACCTCGTTCCGCCGCACAAGAACCCCCATCGTGCGCTCGGGATTCTGACGAGCGATCTCGGCGACGTGCCGGGCCGCGAATTCCAGCGTGACAATCCCTTGCTTCTCACCTTCTCTGGCCGCGGGCGCGACAAGCAATCGGCATCGCCCCGCCAATTCAGTTCGTGCGGTCGTATGGTGCGCAAAGCGATTCGCCCACGCTTTGGTTACCTCGGGAAACCCATCGACCGCCGGGTTGGCGGCTAGATCGGAAAAGACGCGATTGACCGTGTCGATCACGACTTGCGCCGAGCGATAGCTTTCGACTAACGAACCCTGGGCCACGCCGGAAAGTTGCGTGACGGCGGAATCGAAGATTTCCGCGACTCCGCCGCGCCAGCCGTAAATTGCCTGCTTCACGTCGCCGACGCAAAAGAACGATTGACCGCCACCAGGCGCCGTCACGCGCCGGGCGAACGGAAGCAGCACTTTCCATTGCGCAAGCGAAGTGTCTTGGAATTCATCCAACAGTAAATGCGACACGGGTCCGTCGAGCCGATAAGCCAAGCCGTCCAAGTGCCGCTCGGTAAACGCGTCGGCCAGAATCCGCGTCACGTCGTCGAACCGCAGCACTCGCCGCGCCGTCTTGAGCCGCTCGTACGCCGCGTGAAAATGCGAAAGCATCCGCCAGGTCCCTTCCGTCTGGTCCGCCAAACGCGCGACGAGGACTCCGCGGGCGTGCTCGATCAGCGGCCGATAGGCCTCGGCCACGTGCGGCTCGATGATTTTTCTCGAATAGGTCTCAGCGCCGGCCGAAATCGCGCAGGCAAGTCCTTTGCTCAGCAGCACGTCCCAATCCTGCCGGTCGGCGTTGGCGAGATCGCTGATTCGGGCTTTCTCGAAGTTCTTGTCCGCAAAGGCAGGCAGGGTGGCCAATTGGGTGAGCGCGTCGGCTAGCGCGGTGGCATCCAAGCGCGGCGGTCGGCCGAGAGTCGCCCAGGCCTCCGGCGGAGCGTCCAGAAAGACGTCGTGCATCGCATCGACGGCGTCCATGATCTGCCGCGTCACCGAGCGCGTGGCCTCGCCCTTGCTCAACAGATGCACGAGCCGCACGCAGTCGTTCGAGTCCGTCTTTTCGAGCAGCTCTTGAATCGCCTCCTCGCGCAATCTCCGGTCCTCGAGCGTTTCGACGATCCGCCAACCGAGCGGCAGACCGAGTTCCAGGTTGAAGCTTCCGGCCATTTGCACGAAGAAGCTGTCGAGCGTGCCGATTTGCAGCCGGTGCAACTGCTCGACCAGACCGCGCAACATGCGCGTGCATTCCGCCGGATTCATGTTCGAGCGGCCCAACTGAGGAGCGAGTTCGGCCAGTCGCGCGGCGTCGTCAAAGGCTTCCGCCAACCGAGTCAACACCCGCTCGAGAATCTCTCCGGCGGCCTTGCGCGCAAACGTGGCCGCGAGAATCTGATCGGGGGAATGCCCAGCCGCCGTCAATCCCAGATAGCGGTTCGACAGTTGAAATGTCTTCCCCGTTCCCGCCGATGCGCGGATGACGATGTGCGGAAAGGCGTTCTTGGCGGCGGTCATTCGGCCTCCGGATCCGGATCGCCGGCCGTGCGGCCGGCAACGCCGAATTGATCGTCCTGGCAAATGGCGGCGAACTCCTCAAAGAAATCCGGCGGCGAAGCGGCCATCGGGAATTGGCCGAGACGGATCCCGCGCACGACCTCTTCCGCCATGCGATCGGCGGCGGCCAACTCCTCGGCAGTCCACGCGGCCAGTTCAAACCCGGTCTTTTCAAGAGCTTTAGGAATCAGCACGTAACCCAACTGCACGTCGCCGTTGATTTCGAGCGCTTTGACGAGATGCCGATAAAGCGGCAATTGCAGATCGACCCATTCTCCGTGCCGCCGATGCACGGCGTCCGGCGTTTTCGCCGTTTCGGAAGACTTGTAGTCGAGCACCGCGTGCCGGCCGTCACGCTCGTTGAAATCGAGGCGATCGATGCGGCCACGGAGATAGACCGGCACGCCGTCGACCGGAAACGGCGCCTCAACGTCCAACACGTCGCGCTCGACGACTTTGATCTTCCATCCATCGCGGCGCCACGCCGCTTGTCGGACGGCGAACTCCGCGAGTCGCAGCTTCAGCAATTCAATCTGAACTCGCACCGCGGGCATCGGCGATTCGCCGAACTGCCGCGCTTGCAATGTGCCGAGAGTCAGGAATAGCTGCTGGCGGATTTCCTCGGGCGTCTCGGAGTCGCGCACGGGGTCCTCGCCGAACATGCGCAAAACGTCGTGCAGCAGCGTGCCAAACTGGCCGCCGTCCAGCTCGGGCGCCGAGTCGTCCAGCGCCCGCAATCGCAACCGGTGTCGCAAGTAGTAGCGATAGGGGCAGGCAAGATAATCTCGAAATTCGGTGACTTTCAAGGATTCGATGTCGCCCGGCGACGAGTCGATGGCCGGAATCGGCAGCGCCGAATCCTCGCGCCCGGGCCGCAACCCAGCGGCCAGCACCCTGCGTCGCCGAACTTCGCTCGGTCGCCGGAACAGCGCGACGGTTCGCCGGGCTAATTGGCTGTCGTCGCAAGCAAAGAGCAACCTGCTGGGAATCAGCGGACCGCCGTCGGCCGACCGCCGACCGGCAATGATCCGCAGCTCGGCTCGCGATGCCCCAAGCAGGGCCAGGGCATAGGCGTCGCGGGCATACCTCCGCTGGTCGTCTTCCAGACCCAGCCGCCGGCGCAGCGAGTTGGGCAGGAATCGGTCGCCACTTCGCGAAGCTGGAACGATTCCTTCGTTGAACCCCGTGACGATCATTGCCGGGGCGTCGTTCCAAGGCAATTCCAGCCAGCCGAGCAACTCAATTGCAGCCGAATCCGAGCGCGGCGGGATCGTTCCTCCTTCCAAACCGCGGAGCACGATCCGCAGTGCCTGAGCGCCGGTCACGAGCGGCGAAAGCTTTTCCGGAATCGCAACGTGCGCCTTGAGCACATCGAGGATCTGCCGGCAGGCAACGAGCACGGTCCGATCCGCCTCCGTCTTTTCGTCCATTGGCCGGCCGCCAAAGACCTGACTCACGATTTCGAGCGCCGGCTGCGCCCACTGATCGAGTGGCTGCGGCTTTCCGCGCAGCGGCGCCAGCAATCCGGCAAGCGCCCCTTGAACTCGTCGCACGACGTGCAGTGAATCCTCGTCGAGCGGCCAATTCTCTGGCACCCGCGCGGGCAAATGAGCTGAGAAATAGGCATCGAACGAAGCGAGCCAGTCGCGTTCCACCCTTTGGTCGCGGAGCCAGACCGCAACGGCCGGATGCCGCACGAGCGACGCGAGATCGCGAAACCGGCCGTGCTCCAAATAATCGGCGGCTTCGGCCAACAGTTGGTGCGGTCCGCTCCGTTCCAACGGCGCACCAACACTATAGCGCACGGGCAAGCCCGACTCCTCAAGCCGCTGATCGACATAGGGCGCAAGCCGCGTGTCTGGCACGCCGATCACGATCTCTTCGGCTGAGTAACGTCCGTTGAGCGCGGCGAGAGCGCGGATCACGGCATCGGCCTGGTCCGCTGGCCCGTCGGCGATCTCGATTTGCTTGTCGGATAGCGGCAATTCCATGTCCTGCCACTGCTCCGGACGTAAACCGCCGTGCTCGTCGAATCGTCCCGCAAGTTCGGACGGTGCGAATACCAGCGCCGTCGCGCGCTCGGCGACTTGATCGAGCATCCGCCGCTGAGCCCGATTGAGATCGACCAGCCCGATGAGCACGATCCGTTTGTTGGTGCGGCATTCGCGGTGATCGATCGCGTAGAGCCGCGCGGTTTGCTTGTCCCAGAGCTGCAACTCATCGAGCAGCCGCAAATAGCGCCGCTCCAAATCGGCGAGCAGCTTCCACCGCTCCGCCTCGTTGAAGCCGTCACACTCCGCGGCTTTCTCGAGGACCGCCGCGCAATCGACCCCGTCGGCCGACAACTCGCAGTGGAGATCGGCGAGCATCTTCCCCAGCGCTAGCCACGCCGGCAAATCATCCGTGCCGGGCAGATTGCGGACCAGCGGGGCGAGTTGCTCGCTTTTCATCCCTTGCAGTACCTTGACCCACGCCAGTTGCTGCACAAGATCGGAGGCGAACGGATGCTTTGCCTCATAGAGCAACTCGGGCAGGCTGCCCGGAGTGACGATCTGCGGAGGTGCGAGAACCAGCCCCCGCTCGGCAGCTTCTTCGACCAGCAATTCGAGCAACCGCCGCCGCGCCTGACCGCCCGGCAAGCAGACGATCACGTCGCTCAGATCAAGGTCGCCCTTTCGAGTTCCCTCTCCCTTTGGGAGAGGGTTAGGGTGAGGGTGCCGCGTCTCTACCTCTCGACTCCTCTCTCCGCCATGCCAAGTCGCAAATCTCTCTACAAACCATCGCGCAGCCTCAGGCAAGGCGGGTTTCGACCAATCGATCAACTCCATTTCGATCGGCATCGCCGGAGCCGCGTTCGAGAATGCGATCAGCCACCTGGCATGTACATACCTACAGGCTATCGCGGCTTCCCGCGTTTCACAAGAGCGAGGCCAAGGCTTGCCTCACTTCGTCGCGCGCCGTTCTTTCAAAGTGCTTTGGCCTTCGGCTTTTCACGCTGCGCAGGCTTGACAAATCGCCCGCGTCTTTCCGAGGGACGCTTCGATTTGCGTACGCGACGGCCATAGTGGGTTGAATTCTGATCGCCGCATCGAGATCTTGGCGTGCGCCCTTCGCATCTCCCAAATCCATTTTCGCGCTACTACGATAGAAATAGGCCGCTACGCTCTGGGGACAGAGCCGAATTGCCTCATCGAACTTCGGGATGGCGTCCTTTGGCCGATGTGAGTTGAGCAGCGCGCTTCCGCGCTGAATCGCGGCAAGAGCTTCATCTGACTCGGCGTTGTTCTTGACCGAGCAACCGACCAGCCCGCCGACTGCGAGAATTACTGCGACGGCACGATGCAAAGCGCTGCATATCATTTCACTCTCCTTGCTGCGTTTCCGCGGCTTCCAATGCGCGGACGATCTTTTTTACCGTTATGACATTGGGCGCGTGCTTCGCATGTTCGAGGCGATTCAGGGTCTCGACGCGCACGCCAGCTCGATTGGCCAATTCAACTTGAGAAAGCCCCGCGGCTCGGCGGCGACGGAGTATCTTGCGCGCTAGAACCACGCGCGCCGCTTCGACGGCTGGATAGTTTCCGTGCGCATCCGCGGCAGGTAGCGGCGGCTCAGTCGAGTCGCTCACTTTCGTCCGCATTCGTTCATAGACAGCTTCGGGAAGAATCACGTATCGCTGACCCGCCAACGTCACGGTCGTAATCTGATCGTTCATCCGCTAATCCTCGTAAAAGCTGAACTATCCGTTGCGCTGGCGTCCGTGTCAAGATTCTTGACACGGACTCCGCAGCCGCTCTTTCACGATTACTTTTCGGCTCAGAGTCCGTATCAGGAGGCCCGTGTATGGCAATTATCTATGGCGCGATAGCTGCGTAGATTGTACAACTTAGGCAACAGCGGTTTCGACTTTGTTTCTGCAAGGAGGAATCATCATGGACCCATTGCCCAAGTTGGATCGGGAAGCGTATCGCGAGCGGATGCGTGCGGAGGTGGATCGGGTACTGAAAGAAGTGGCGGATGCCATCGACGAAGCGCCGCGGGGCCGAGTGATTCGCGACAGTGAGGAGCGGGCTCGGGACGC